>CAZMBM010000017.1:0-24194 GCA_964564475.1 uncultured Flavobacteriaceae bacterium
CCTTTGCCGATACCCAATTGTATCCAGACGTGGCCGAAAACTGTATGAGCACCGCTTTTTCGCATATTTTTCAGGGGGGTTATTCGGCCGGTTATTATTCCTATAAATGGGCCGAGGTTTTAGATGCCGATGCTTTTGCTTATTTTAAAGAACACGGTATTTTTAACAAAGATATTGCCCAAAAATTTAAAGAAAATATCCTTTCAAAAGGCGGTACAGAAGATCCTATGATTTTATACAAACGTTTTAGAGGACAAGAACCCAATCCGGAAGCTTTGCTTAAACGGGCGGGGTTGGTAAAATAGTTTGTTATTTCGACAGAATCCCACATAGCGTGATAACAAGAAACCTCAAAAAGCAAGAGCTTTTCTAAAAAAATGTGTTAATTCAGGGTTTCACTCAAAGTGAAGCCCTGAATAATTTTATTTCTATTGATACGATGACTCAAAGTCATCGTATCAATTTACAGAAACAAGATTAAACTCATTTAATAAAACAAAAGAATTGTACGACTAATCTTTGGCTTTTAATTAAATTTGCGCCCAGACTATTAAAATTATTATCCTTTAAAAGGTTTAAAAATACGATTATGAAAAAATTTGATGTTGTTATCATTGGTTCGGGGCCCGGTGGCTATGTAGCCGCTATCAGATGTGCCCAATTAGGGTTTAACACAGCCCTTATCGAAAAATATAATACGCTAGGTGGTACCTGTTTAAATGTGGGTTGCATTCCCAGTAAAGCGCTTTTAGATTCGTCGCATCATTACGACGATGCGCAAAAACATTTTGACAAACACGGCATTGAAGCTAAAGATATCAAATTGAATTTCAAACAAATGATTGACCGCAAAAACGAAGTGGTGGCTCAAACCACAGGCGGTATTAATTATTTGATGGACAAAAATAAAATTACTGTTTTTAACGGCTTTGGTTCTTTTAAAGATGCCACGCATATCAATATCGCTCAAGCCGATGGCACAACAGAAACCATTGAAGCATCTAAAAGCATTATTGCCACAGGGTCAAAACCTGCGAGTTTGCCTTTTATTACAATAGACAAAAAACGCGTCATTACTTCTACCGAGGCTTTAAACTTAAACGA
Organism: uncultured Flavobacteriaceae bacterium; assembly: GCA_964564475.1. Classification (GTDB taxonomy): domain Bacteria; phylum Bacteroidota; class Bacteroidia; order Flavobacteriales; family Flavobacteriaceae; genus CG1-02-35-72. Next base: position 1,105 of record CAZMBM010000017.1, read on the forward strand.
AGTACCCAAACACCTCATCATTATTGGTGGTGGCGTTATCGGCTTAGAATTGGGACAGGTATATTTACGTTTAGGCGCTCAAGTATCGGTCATCGAATTTATGCCTAGCATCATCCCCACTATGGATGCTATGTTGGCTAAAGATTTACAACGCGCTCTTAAAAAACAGGGGATGAAGTTTTATACCGGTCATAAGGTGACCTCGGTTAAAAACGAAGGTCAAGAAGTAACCGTTATTGCCGATGATAAGAAGGGTAATCCCGTAACATTTAAAGGCGATTATGTTTTGGTAGCCGTAGGACGCCGTCCGTACACAGATAAATTGGGTCTTGAAAAGGCTGGTGTAAAATTAACTGACCGTGGCCAAGTTGAAACCAACAGCCAATTACAAACCAATATCCCCAATATTTACGCTATTGGCGATGTGGTTAAAGGCGCTATGTTGGCGCATAAAGCCGAAGAAGAAGGTGTACTGGTAGCCGAAATAATGGCCGGACAAAAACCGCATATTAATTACAATCTAATTCCCGGTGTGGTTTATACCTGGCCCGAAGTCGCTTCGGTAGGACAAACCGAAGCACAACTTAAAGCCAGTGGCATTGCTTATAAAGTCGGCGCTTTCCCTATGCGCGCTTTAGGACGTGCCCGTGCCAGTATGGATATAGACGGGCAGGTAAAAATTTTAGCCGATGCCGCAACCGACGAAATTTTAGGCGTTCATATGATTGGCGCCCGTGCAGCAGATATGATTGCCGAAGCGGTTACCGCTATGGAATTCCGTGCCAGTGCAGAAGATGTCGCCCGTATGAGTCACGCACACCCTACTTATACCGAAGCCATTAAAGAAGCGGCTTTAGCCGCTACCGAGAATAGGGCGATACATGTTTAAATTATAACTCTGATAGGGTTCAAAACCCTATCAGAGTTATAATATTTTCCTATTTTTGAGGAAACATAATTTATGCCCTCTCATACTTTTTATTTTACAGTGGCCAACACACAACTGTTTGGCCAATACTGGCAAGCTAAAACACCTATAAAAGCGGTTATTATTTTAGTCCACGGGATGGGCGAGCATATTGGGCGGTACGAAAGAAATGTCATACCACATTTGCTTAAAAATGGATATACCGTTGTGGGCTACGACCAGTTTGGACACGGCAAAACAAAAGGCAAACGTGGGCATAATCCTAATTTTGATGCGGTTTTAAGCTGTGTAACCGAAGTTATTGTAAAAAGTAAAAAACTCTTTAACGGTGTGCCACTATTTTTATACGGACACAGTATGGGCGGTAACGTAGTGTTAAACTATGTGTTGCGGCGTAAGCATCCTTTTAAGGGCGTCATTGCAACAAGTCCGTTTTTACGATTGGCTTTTCAGCCGCAGGCTTTAAAATTAGCTGTTGGGAAACTTTTATATAAAATTGCCCCGGGCTTAACTATGTCTAATGAACTGAATCCAGATGACATTTCAAGAATACCCGAAGAAGTATTGGCTTACGTTAACGACCCGCTTGTTCACGACAAAATAAGTCCCAACTATTCCATAAAATTTATCGAAACCGGACAATGGGCTTTAGAGCATGCCCAAGATTTACAAGTTAACACCTTATTATTACACGGTACAGGCGATAAAATAATAGACCACAAAGCCACAAAAGAATTTGCTAATAACAGTAATGGGCCGTCTTCAATAAAACTTTTTGAAGGAAGTTACCACGAATTACACAACGATTTATGTCGTGACGAGATGTTAAGCACAATTACTAATTGGCTTAATTCGCAACTATAGACAAAGTGGAATAATATTTGATGAGATTATTTATATCTTAGAGGCTTAAAACCGCCTTGTTTTTTATGAAAAAATACTTTTTTTTAATCGGCTTTTTTAGTATCACTCTTTTAACTTTTAGTCAAGAGAATATTATTGACAAATCTGTAACGGACAGTCTTAATAAACCCGATAAAATATCTAAAATTGCTCAAGGCTTTAAAGATTTTGAAGAAACCCGTAAAATGGACAGTATTTGGTTGGCGGCTAAATATAACTCGCCTTTATACGATAGTTTGGCTTATGTCATTCCAGATGCCGAACTGTTGCCGTTTACGCCTGACAGTTTATTTACATCAAAATTAAAAAGTCGTTTAGACAGTTTACACCACAATTCACCCTTTAATATTGCATATAATCCCGTTTTAGAACGGGTGATAAAAACCTATTTAAAAAAGCGCAGAAAGGCCATCGCCAACTTAATGACGAAAGCTAAATTTTATTTCCCTCTTTTTGAAGAGCAGTTAGATAAATATGACATTCCGTTAGAGATGAAATATTTAGCCATAGTAGAGTCGGCTTTAAAGCCCAATGCCCGTTCGGGGGCAGGTGCTAAAGGTTTATGGCAATTTATGTATAATACGGGTAAAATGTTCGATTTAAAAGTCAGCTCTTATGTTGACGAGCGAGCAGATCCTTTAAAATCTACCGAAGCCGCTTGCAAATATCTGTTAAGTCTTTACAATACTTTTGACGATTGGGATTTGGCATTAGCCGCTTACAATTCGGGACCAGGAAACGTTACCAAAGCTATAAGACGTTCGGGGGGCTATAAAAATTATTGGAATATACGGCCTTATTTACCTCGCGAAACTCAAGGCTATGTGCCGGCTTTTTACGCTACCATGTATATTTTTGAATATGCTGAAGAGTTAGGTTTGCGACCCAACAGTTTTTCTGTCAGTTATTTTGAAACCGATACCATAAGGGTAAAAAGACAACTTACTTTTGCACAAATAAACAAAGTTTTAAATACCGATAACACCCTGCTTTGGAAACTCAATCCGCAGTACAAATTGGGTATTATTCCGTATATAAAAGGACGTCATTATGCCTTGCGATTGCCTTACGATTTAACCGGTGTATTTGTAGCTAACGAAGACTCTATTTACGCTTTTGCTACTGCCGATGACGCGGCTCGCGAAAAACCCTTACCCAAATATTACGAAATTAACAGCCGTATTAGATACAGGGTACGCAATGGCGATTATTTAGGTAAAATCGCCAACAAATACGGGGTAACGGTAAGCAAGTTAAAAAAATGGAATGGATTAAAAAGTTCGCGTTTAAGTATAGGGCAACGCCTTATTATATTTCCCCGACGTTTTCCGGCAACTACTAAAAAAAGAAATATTGTAAAGACACCCAAGGGCTCCTACACAATCTATGTGGTAAAAAAAGGTGATTCACTTTGGAGCATCGCCAAAAAATATCCTAAAATAAGTATGCAGCAAATTAAAAAGTGGAACAATATTTGGAATAGTAAACAGCTTAAACCGGGTACTAAATTAAAAATATTCAAAAGTTAAATATGATGAAACAATTACTTTTAATCGTTGGAATACTTGTAACTTTTGTAAGTTGCAATTCTAATAAAAATCAACTTGTATTAAAATCGTCAACGGGGCGTATCAATTCTATGCTTGTTGTTATAGACAATGACCAGTGGGATACAACTGTTGGAGCGACTCTTAAAGAACTTATAAACACACCTGTGGCAGGACTTACACAGCCCGAGCCTCAATTTAGAGTTACACAAATAAGTCCCGGTGATTTTAATTCTATTTTTGAAAATAATCGCAATATTTTAATCGTCGGTTTCGCTAAAAAAAATAACTTTAAAATAGTGACAAATAAATATGCCGCACCCCAAAAAATAATTACGGTAACCGGTCGAAACGAAACGGAATTAATTGAGCAGATAAAACGTCATTTTGACGAAATAAAATCGGCTTTCAACAAAAGTGACTTGGCTCTATACCAACAAAAACTTTCTAAAAAAGTTTGGGATAACGAGAGGTTTTTAGCACTACAAAACTTTAAAATAACCATTCCTAAAAATTATTTAATTGTAGAAAACATTAAAGACTTTTTGTGGTTGCGCAAGCATTTAGGCGGCGATGCCACTATGAACATATTGGCTTACAGTATGCCTCTGCCAAATAAACCCTTAACACAACTTGACATTCTAAACAAAAGAGACAGTATTGGTAAAAAATATGTTCCCGGACAATTGCTCAATTCGTATATGCAAATCTCTAAAGGACTTGACCCGACTTTTAAAACCTACAAAATAAATGGTGTTTTGGCTTATGAAACCAGAGGTCTTTGGGAGGTGAAAAACGATTTTATGGGTGGGTCTTTTATTAATTACAGTTTTATTGATACTAAAAACAAGAGGGTTTTATGTCTTGACGGATTTGTCTATGCGCCCAACCATGATAAACGCGATTATATTTTTGAGTTAGAAGCCATATTTAAAACCTTAAAATTTAGATAAAAGTAATTTTATTGGTAATTTTAAGGCTCTTTATCGGCCTCTAGCTCAGTTGGCAGAGCATCTGACTCTTAATCAGAGGGTCGTGGGTTCGAGACCCACGGGGCCGACTTCAAATAAAAAAAAACAGCCCGTTGGGCTGCTTTTTTTTTAGGTTTCTGAACCTATTTCAATTTTTTCTTTACAGATACTTCTTGATAAGCTTCTATAATATCTTCGACTCTAATATCGTTGTAATTTTTGATGCTCAAGCCGCAATCATAGCCTTTAGCGACTTCTTTAACATCGTCTTTAAAGCGCTTTAAGGATGCTAATTCGCCTGTATAAATAACAACACCATCTCGAATTAAGCGTATTCTAGAGTTCCTGTAAATCTTACCAATGGTTACCATACATCCTGCAATGGTGCCCACCTTAGATATTTTATAGGTTTCTCTAATTTCGGCATTACCTGTTATTTCTTCTTTAATTTCAGGCGACAACATGCCTTCCATAGCATCTTTTACATCGTTTATTACGTCGTAAATAATGGCGTAATTCTTAATGTCAATTTCTTCTTTATCGGCTAATTGTCTGGCTACTACAGAAGGTCTTACATTAAATCCTATAATAATCGCATTTGAAGCCGAGGCTAATAACACATCCGATTCTGTTATGGCACCCACACCTTTGTGGATAATATTAACTTGAATTTCTTCGGTTGATAATTTTTCTAATGAATCTGTCAAGGCTTCAACAGACCCGTCAACATCACCTTTTAAGATTAAGTTTAACTCTTTAAAGTCACCTAAAGCTATACGACGTCCTATTTCATCAAGAGTTATGTGTTTTTGTGTTCTAACAGATTGTTCACGCTGTAATTGACTTCGTTTTGTTGCCAATTGTTTGGCTTCACGTTCATCATCTAAAACATTAAATTTATCGCCTGCCTGAGGAGCCCCGTCTAAACCTAAAATAGAGACGGGCATTGAAGGTCCTGCTGCCGTCATTTTATTACCGCGTTCGTCAAACATAGCTTTTACCTTACCACTATGTGTACCGGCCAACATATAATCGCCAATTTTAAGCGTTCCTGCTTCTACCAAAATGGTTGTGATATATCCCTTTCCTTTATCTAACAAGGCTTCTACAACAGTACCATTGGCATTTTTATTTGGATTGGCTTTTAACTCTAACAATTCTGCTTCTAAGAGCACTTTCTCTAACAACTCTTCAACACCTTCACCTGTTTTGGCTGATAAATCTTGGGATTGAATTTTACCGCCCCAATCTTCTACCAATAAATTCATTTGTGCCAGGCCATCTTTAACTTTTTCGGGGTTGGCATCAGGTTTGTCAATTTTATTTATGGCGAAAATTATAGGAACACCTGCGGCTTGTGCATGACTAATTGCCTCTTTTGTTTGCGGCATAATAGCATCGTCAGCAGCGATTACAATTATAACTAAATCGGTAACTTGAGCCCCTCTGGCACGCATGGCTGTAAAAGCTTCGTGACCGGGTGTATCTAGAAATGTAATGAATTCTCCATTTTTAAGCTGTACAGAATAGGCGCCAATATGTTGTGTTATACCTCCCGATTCTCCGGCAATAACATTTGTTTCTCTAATATAATCGAGTAATGATGTTTTCCCGTGATCTACGTGTCCCATCACTGTTACGATAGGGGCTCGAGGCACTAGATCTTCTTCTTTATCTTCTTCTACAAGGATGGTTTCTTCAACATCGGCTTTTACAAATTGCACATCGTATCCAAACTCATCGGCTACAATACTTAAAGTCTCGGCATCTAAGCGTTGGTTCATCGTTACCATCAGCCCTAAAGACATACAAGCCGAGATAATTTCGGTTACAGGCACATTCATCATTGTAGCGACTTCATTGGCTGTAACAAACTCGGTAACTTTTAATATTTTACTGTCAGCGGCTTGAATTTCTAAGTCAATTTCTGTTTGTTGGCGGTGTAAGTCACGCTTTTCTTTACGGTGTTTAGCACCTTTTGACTTAGATTTTCCTTGAAGTTTTTCTAGTGTTTCGCGGATTTGTTTTTGTACTTCTGCTTCGGTGGGTTCTTCTTTAACAAAAGGTGTACGCCCTTTCCCCGAACGTCCTTTGTCTTTGTTATTAGCCCCTCTTCTGTTATCTGAAGGGGTTCCTGTTTTAGAAATGGGTTTGTGAATACGCTTGCGCTTTCTTCGTTGCTGATTGTCAGTTACTTTTTTAGTATTCTCGGCCGTTTCTTTTTTCTTTTTAGGTTTTTCAAACTGTTTTAAATCAATTTTTTGACCTGTAAGTTTAGGGCCTCCTAGTTTTTTATACTGTGTTAATATTTTGGCCTCTGAAGGGCTTTTTTCGGTAGGTTTTTTAACGGCTTTTGGCGCTTTAGGTTGCACCTCTTTTTCTTTTAAAGGGGCTTTAGGTGTTTCTTTCTGTTTTGGCGCTTCTTCTTTTTTAGGTTCTTCAACTTTTGGCGTCTCAACTTTAACTTCCGGTTTAACCACAGGTTCTGGTTCTTTTTTAGAAACTTTTTCTTTTTTAGGTTTAACTTCCAGATCTATTTTACCCACTTTTTTAAAGACTACTTTTTCAGAATCTGTTTTAAAGATTTCTTTTCGCGCTTTTTCTTCGGCCAAACGTTTTTCTTCTTGTTCTTTTTCAAGCGCTTCACGTAAGGCTTCTTTTTCTTTTCGTTTCTCTTCACTTACTTCTTGAGAGGCCGCTTTCTTACTTCTGTCGGTTTGAAAACCGTCTAAAAGCACTTCATAAACTTCATTTGAAATTTTAGATGTGGGTCTGGCTTCTATTTCAATCCCATTTTTTGCCAAATGCTCTACGGCTCTATCAAGAGAAATATTAAGTTCTCTTAAAACCTTGTTTAATCTTAATGTTCTGTTTTCGGCCATATATCAAATTTAGTAACCCTAATTTTTAACTGTCAAATTCTTCTTTGAGTATTCTTTGCACTTCTATAATTGTTTCTTCTTCAAGATCTGTTCGTTTTACCAAATCGTTTACATCTTGTTCGAGAACACTTTTTGCGGTATCTAGTCCCACATTTTTAAGTTCTTGTAAAATCCACGCATCTATTTCATCAGAGAATTCGGTCAACTCTACATCTTCATCGCCATAACCTTCGCGTTGTACATCTAGTTCAAATCCTGTTAACTGACTTGCCAAACGGATATTTACACCATTTTTACCAATCGCTTTAGAGACTTCTTCAGGTTTCAAAAATACATCTACACGCGATTTTTTACCACTACCTTCTTCGGCTTCGTGAATGGTCATAGAGACCACTTTAGCAGGACTTAAGGCTCGGGCTATAAGTAACTGGGTGTTATTGGTATAATTTATTACATCTATATTTTCATTCCCTAATTCACGTACAATACCGTGAATTCTAGAACCTTTCATTCCCACACAAGCTCCTACAGGATCTATTCTGTCGTCATAAGAATCTACGGCAACTTTGGCCTTTTCGCCGGGAATTCTGGCTACTTTTTTAATGGTAATCAAACCGTCAAATACTTCGGGAATTTCTTGCTCGAACAGTTTTTCTAAAAATTCGGGAGCTGTTCTAGACATAATAATGACGGGTTTGTTTCCACGCAATTCAACCGATTTAATAATGCCTCTAACCGATTCACCTTTTCTAAAATAATCTGAGCGAATTTGCTCACTCTTTGGCAATACAATTTCATTGCCTTCATCGTCTAATAAAATGACGGCATTGTGTTTTATATGATGTACTTCGGCGCTGTAAATTTCGCCTTCAAGATCTTTAAATTGTTTAAAAATATTGGTGTTATCGTGCTCTTGAATTTTAGCAATTAAGTTCTGACGCAAGGCCAATATAGCACGACGCCCTAAATCAATCAACTTAACTTCTTCGGAGACGTCTTCGCCTACTTCAAAATCGGGTTCTATTTTACGCGCTTCTGTGAGCGAGATTTCTTCATTCGGGTCTTCTACTTCTCCGTCTTTAACAACAACACGGTTACGCCAAATTTCTAAATCGCCTTTATCGGGATTTATAATGATGTCAAAATTATCATCAGAGCCAAACTTGCGTTTTAATGTGGCTCTAAATACATCCTCTAATATGGCCATAAGTGTAACCCTATCTATACTTTTATCGTCTTTGAATTCTGAAAATGATTCGATTAATGCGATATTTTCCATTACTGATTTTTAATTGAATGTTACTTTAACTTTTGCTTCCTTTATATCATCAATTACAATTGACGCTTCTTTTACTACCGTAATTTTTCCTTTACCAACAGGTTTAGGTTCTCTTGTTTTCCAATTTAAAACAATGGCATCATCTTTAACATCTGTTAAGACACCTTCTATTTTAGTGGCATCATTTAAACTTACGCTCAATGTCCGCCCTATATTTTTTTTATACTGCCTTTTCATTATGAGTGGTTCTAGCGCTCCTGCTGTAGTTACCTCTAACGAAAAGTCTTCTGTTTCTCTATCTAGGTTGTGCTCTATATGCCTACTTATTCTTACACATTCTTTTAAAGGCACACCCGCATCACCATCAACCACGACCTTTATTTTGTTATCGTTACTTATTGTAGCCGAAATTAAAAACAAGCTTGTGTTTTCATTTAGAGCTTCATTTACTAGGTTTAAAACTTTCTTCTCCTCCATTATTTTGTACAAAAAAAGGGCTCTTAATTGCCCCTACCTGTGTTCTTCATCGTAAATTTCGGTGCAAATATAACACTTATTTGTCATTTTATCAAAAAAGCCTCCTAAAATTAGGAGGCTTTCTGTTGACCCACAAGGATTCGAACCTTGACTGACGATACCAAAAACCGGAGTGCTACCGTTACACCATGGGTCAGTTTCTGTTTTTCGCTTTAAGCAGGCGCAAATTTACGGTAAAGTTTTAAATCAGCAAATCTTTTGAAAAAATATTTTTTATCCTTTTAACAGAACTTTATATTACAAACATTTGAAGATTTTACCGTGTTACTTTATTATTTATTAAATTCGCCCACAGTCTAAAATATTAAATATGCCTCGTTTTAGTTTTAAAAAAACAAATACCCTTTTAGGATGGCTCACATTTGCTATAGCCTTGTTTACTTATGGTAGTACAATTGAACCTACGGTAAGTTTCTGGGATTGTGGCGAATACCTTGCCACAGCTGTAAAATTACAGGTGGGACATGAGCCGGGAGCTCCTCTTTTTCAAATGCTCGGTGCTTTTTTTGCCATCTTCGCCGCCGATAAGCAACATATGGCTATGATGGTTAATTTTATGTCGGCCTTGGCCAGTGCCTTTACTATTTTATTTTTATTTTGGACTATCACACGCCTGTCCATCAACTTGCTCAAAGAAAAGAGAGATACCATTTCTAAATCAACACAAATAGCCGTCTTAGGAAGTGGCTTGGTGGGGGCATTAGCTTATACTTTTAGCGATACATTTTGGTTTAGCGCTGTTGAAGCCGAAGTTTACGCCCTCTCTTCTATGCTTTTAGCTTTATTATTTTGGTTGGGCTTACGCTGGGAAGCCGATATGGATAAGCCTCAGGGACACAAATGGCTCTTGCTTTTATGCTTTGTTATAGGCTTGTCGTTTGGCGTACACGTCATGTCATTATTGGTCATTCCGGCCATTGGTTTTCTGTACTACTTTAAACACTACAAAACCATTACCCCTAAAAACTTTATAATAGCCAATATTCTTGCCGTTTTGGCCTTGGCTTTTGTCTTTAAATTTTTATTTCCGTTTACATTAAAATACTTTAGTGCTTTAGAATTGTTTTTTGTCAATTCTATAGGTTTACCTTTTAACTCGGGTAGCATTATTGCGGCCATTATTTTAATTTTCGCCTTTTATTATGGCTTAAATTACACCCGTAAACACAGAAAATACATTGCTAACACGGCTATTTTAGCTATTTTGTTTGTTATGTTAGGCTTTTCTTGTTGGATTATGTTGCCTATTCGCGCCACAGCTAATCCGGTGATAAATATGAGTAATCCGTCAAGTGCGAGAGAACTTTTAGCCTATTACAACCGCGAACAATACGGCGATGCGTCGTTGTTTTACGACACCTATTATTCTATATCATTTGACAGAGAATTAGACAGTAAAAAACCTTATATTGACAGTAAACCGCATTACGAAAAAGATACCGCCAGAGGTAAGTATATTATTGTAAACAATTACAAAGACGATTTACAAAACTACACAAGCAAACACAAGGGTTTTATTCCGCGTATGACGGCCACATCACCGGAGGCCATTAGAAACTATAAGTCTATTGCCGGTATTAATCCTAAGAGCAAACGCCGTCCGACTTTTGGCGAAAACCTCAAATATATGATTCAATTCCAATTTGGCTATATGTACGGACGCTATTTTATGTGGAATTTTGTGGGCCGCCAAAACGATATTCAAGGTAAACTCGATATATTAAACGGCAATTGGCTTAGTGGCATCAAATTTATTGATGAAGCGAGATTGGGGCCTCAAACCAATTTACCTAGCGATATAAAAAATAATAAAGGCCGTAATATGTATTATTTTTTGCCTTTTATTTTAGGTATCATCGGTTTGATTTTTCAAACCAAATACGATGTTAAAAACTTTTATGTGCTTCTGCTGTTTTTTGTCTTTACAGGGCTGGCCATTATATTTTACACCAACCCCAAACCCTTTGAACCCCGAGAACGCGATTATGCTGTGGTGGGCTCGTTTTACGTGTTTGCCATTTGGATTGGTTTTGGTATTTTGGCTATTTACGAACGCTTTAAAAACAGTCTGAATAAAAAATATTTGGCTTTAGGTATAACCCTACTCGGTTTAATTGCCGTTCCTGCATTAATGGCCAATCAGAATTGGGATGACCACGACCGCTCAGGAAAATATTCGGCAAGAGCCATAGCACAAGATTATCTGGATTCGTGTCAAAAGAATGCTATTCTATTTACCATTGGCGATAACGATACTTACCCTTTGTGGTATTTGCAAGAAGTTGAAGGATATCGTACCGATATCAAAATTGTAAATACCAGTTTGTTTAATACGGCTTGGTACATTGATCAAATGAAACGCAAAACCTATAAAGCAGACCCTATTCCATCGCAACTTACACACGACAAATACAAATATGGTACACGTGAAATTATTTACGGCATGGAACGTACCGATAAGCGCTGGGATATTAAAGATTTTATGGATTGGATTGCCAGTGATGACGACCGTACACGTGTTGAAGTAGGCAATGGTCACGAAGAAGTTTATTACCCAACAAACAAACTGCGTATTCCGGTTGACAAAGAGGCCGTACTTAAAAACGGTATAGTCGCCTTAAAAGATTCTGCTAAGATTGTACCCTATATAGATATTGATATTAATCCTAATGGCATCACTAAAAACCGTGTTTTAATGCTCGATATATTGGCTAATAATCATTGGAAACGCCCTATTTATTTTACCGGAGGCAGCTTTGACGATGAGGAATATATTTGGCTAAAAGACTATTTACAAGTAGATGGCTTGGCTTATAAGTTGGTACCGATACACAAACCCGATTCTGATTTAGGCCCCTTTGATTTGGGGAGTATAAATACAGATATTATGTACAAAAATATCAAATCTTTTGACTGGGGTAATATGAACGACCCTCATATATATCTAGATGTTGAAACCCGACGAAACAGTATTTCTTTTAGAGGTCGTTTAGAACGTTTGGCGACGGCTCTTATAGAAGAAGGTAAAAACAAAAAAGCCGAAGAAATTATAGATCTGTCTCTCCGTGAAATGCCTGTAGAAAAATTTGGTTATTATTCAATATTACTGGGTCATTTAGACGATTATTATAAAGTTGGCGCTACAGAAAAAGCCCATAAATTAATAACCGTGTTAACCGGAAAATATCAAGAAAACCTTGAATATTACGCTCAGTTTAGTCAGGAGGATATGGCTTTGGTTTTTGACGAAATAGAAAGTAACTTAAGACAATATCAAAGTTTGGTACAAACGGTGATGGCATATGATGATGAAAAATATGCCGAAACAGTTAAAAATGCCTACATAGGTGTTATTGATTTATACAAAGATCTTATAGAATAATTGCGTGTGTGCACTTGTTAAAACACCAGAGATTATAGCGCGTTTTTTTAAGGGCTATACATGGCATTTTAAAAGAGATTCAAAAAATATTTATCTCACTTTTGACGACGGCCCCATTCCTAAAATAACGCCTTGGGTACTTGACTTGCTAAAACAATACAATGCCAAAGCCACTTTTTTTTGTATTGGCGAAAACGCCTCTAAATATCCGGCTATTTTTAAATCTATTTTAAAAAACGGCCATAAAATTGGAAACCACACTTTTAACCATTTAAACGGTCTTAAAACTAAAACGGAAACCTATATTAAAAATACAGAAAAAGCCCATAACACATTTGCCGGTATTGAAGCCGACTTTTTAAATAAAACCCCTTTTTTATTTAGGCCTCCATATGGTAAAATACGCCCAAAGCAGGCAAAAATATTAAAAGATAAAGGTTTTGATATCGTCCTTTGGGATGTTTTAAGTCGTGATTTTGATGTGAAATTAAGTGGAAAAGAGTGTTTTAAAAATGTAAAAAAACACACACTAAAGGGTAGTATTATTGTTTTTCATGACAGTTTAAAAGCTTTTGACAGATTAAAATATGTCTTGCCAAAAGTTTTAAAATACTATTCTGAAAAAGGGTATAAATTTAAGTCTATTAAAGGTACTGCTGTACCAAATTAATGAGTGTATTGGCATCTTGCTCGCCGGATTGACGCCATTTCATTTCACCATTTTTATAAATTATATAGGTAGGATTTCCTTTTATACGCAGAGCATTTGCTAAAGTTTCATTCTTATCGATGTCAACTTTAATGACCTTGGCTTTGTCGCCCAAAGCCGCTGCAACATCGCGTAAAACATCATTTAATGTATCTTTCGGTTCATCCCAATGGGCGAAAAAATCTATTAAAACCGGGATATCAGCATTAATTAATTCACCAAATTTTGCCATATAAAAGCAGTTATAATTTACTAAATATGTGACTATATGCTATTTAGCATGAATCATTACATACAAATATACAATATTATTCAAGAAATACGACTAAAATGGCCTTAAGAAAGGGCTTAAAATAAGTATAATAAAAGAAATCCTCACATATAGCACAGGCTATTTAACAAAAAGTGTCTGTTAAAAATGTTTAAAGTTAGAAATTTGTGTTAGACAAAGCTAAAATCACCTATTTCCCCAGTAGCAGTATAAATACCAAACTACAAAGGTGATTGTTTTCATGCATCTGCCTACTGTACGCTAACAACTTCACCCCTCAACGAAGTTTATTCTAAAAGAATATTTTAAACATTTATGCAAGGATTTTTAAATTAAAATGTTGTTTATAATTACTGATGCTAATTTAACTGCTATAAATATTTCAGATATTAGTAAAAATAGGTATTTTTAAAATTACCTATTTTTACTAGGTAACATGCTTTTTTACACTATATTACTGATTATAGGTGTTTTAATCACAAGATTCAAACCCTTTGCCCTCTTTTGGTATAATTGCGATTCTAATATAGAAAGCCTGTGTTTTAAGTTGTTATACCCCTCAAGGCCGTATTCATCAAATTTTGGTTGTGAGCTGTTAGGATTTTTTTGTGTGATTTCTACTTTCACTATAGTACCATACTTAATGCTCATCTTAATGCTTATATTTTCTTTAAGGTTATTTTTAATTACCTGTCTCAACACCACCTTGAGACTGTTATAAATTTGATGTTTTTTTGTAATACTCAACTTTGACTCACTAAAGTTAATATCGGTTTTAAAATTAATTTTAAGAGGGCAATTGAAAGACATGTTAGAAATGAATTCTTGTATGGCAGAAATCAACCCTCTTTCAGATATTTTATTAAACATCAAATCATTGGCCATTTCTTTTGACAACGACAAGGCTTCTAAGCCTAACTTTTTAATAGCCTTAAAATGCTTTGAATTAAAGTTATTATCTTTATTTTCGTGAATTAGGACATCTATATAAAAATTCAAAGAGGAAAGCACTTGCTCTAATCCGTCATGAAGTTCTTTACCGTAATAATTTTTTTCGGCTTCGTTCTCTTTTATTAGGTAAGTAAATAATTCGTCGTTTAAATCGGCAGATTTAGTATTATTTAAAGTTCTTGCTGTACTTAAAGCTATTAATTTTTTTAATTTAGATTTATGGGTTAACAGCGACACGTAAGGCAAATCGCCCAATTTTTGAAAAAATACTTTTTCAAACTCATCAAATTTGTTATATGTAAAAGTATCTACCTTCATCATCTAAACTTTGGTGTAAATTTAGACAACTTAAAAATTTTACATTATAGTAAAAAACACTGTTTTAAATTATACTGTTTTTTACTAACATATTCATTTACAGATTCTATTAACTTATATTACATGATTTCTTGAGGCAAAGTTTACCAAACCAATAACATTTTTAGAACCTGTTTTTTCGTACAGAGCATTTCTATGAGCTTCAACAGTACGGGTGCTAATAAAAAGATTTTTGGCAATTTCTTTTGTAGAATATTCTTGTGCAATCATCTTGAGTATCTGAAACTCTCTTTTAGATAAAGAAGCTATAATTTCGGGGTTCTCCATACCTTCTTCTTTTAAAGGTTTCCCTAATAAAGAGTGCATAATTTTTTTATTAATGTCATCGGTAAAATACTCTTCTCCGCCCAAAACTTTGTAAATAGCTTCGGTTACATGGATACCTGCCGTTTTTTTAGGCAAAAATCCTTTTGCCCCTAAGTCTAAAACATCTTTTATTGTTTTAACGTCATCGTAACTTGTAAGGACTATTACTTCGGGTTTCTCATCTAAATATTTTAATTTTTTAAGAACCTCTTTGCCATTACAAATGGGCATATTAATATCTAACAATAACACATCGGCATGATTTTCTTTGAACCAATTAATGGTTTCTTTTCCGTTTAAAGACGACCCTACAACCTCTAAATCGTCTTCTAAATTAATAACAGCCGAAATGCCGTCTATTATTATTTTATGATCGTCTGCAATGTGTACGCTGTACTGTTTACTCATGGTTTCTAGAATTTTATTAATTAGACTTTATTATTTACTACTTCTAAAGTTATTGGTATTTTTATGCAATATTTTGTCCCTTTGTTGGGTTTTGATTTTCGTTGTATAAATCCATTGAGCAATGATACGCGCTGTTGAATATTTTTCAGGCCAAAACTTTTGGCTTTTTCTTTAACAACTTTTGGATCTATACCTATGCCATTGTCTTCTATCTCTAAAACAAACCACTCAATGTTTTTTACAATAAATTTTATACTGGCTTTTGAGGCCGCCGCATGCCTGACAATATTGGTTGTGATTTCTTGAATTATTCTATAAATATTTTGTTTTGTTTGGGCATTTAATGACGCCTCTTCAAAATCTTTATGGCTAAAGGTAAACTTAATATCTCTAGACACATTATAATTTGTACAAATTTCGTTTACAGCCGCGACTAAACCTCCTTTTAAAAGTTGTTTAGACATTAAACCGTGTGATATATGACGCGACTCACGCAAGGCATCAGCCGATAATTGTTTTACTTTTTCTAAATATTCTACTTTGAGGTGGTCTTTATTGTTTTTTGGGTTTAATACGGCATCTAAATAAAATGACATGGCCGACAAAATTTGACTTAAACTATCGTGTAATTCTTCGCCAAACTTGAGTTTTTCGTTTTCTTGGGCTTCGAACAAGGCGTATAAAAAGTTTTTTTCTTGGGCTTTTTTCTCGGTAATATCCTCTTTAAGAGCAATAAAATTGGTTACTATGCCTTCTGAATTTTTAACCGGTGTTATTACCGTTTTTTCCCAAAAAACAGTGCCATCTTTTTTCTTGTTCTTAAACTCTCCATGCCAGGTTTCGCCACTTAAAATAGTTTTCCACAAACGGTCGTATTCTTTCTTAGAAGTATGTCCCGTTTTTAATATTCTGGGATTAACACCAATAACTTCATGTTTAGAATAACCCGTTATCTCTTCAAATTTAGAATTTACGTATTCAATATTGCCGTTAACATCTGTAATAACCACAATTGTAGGACTCTTTTCTAAGGCTTTAAATAATTTTGTGACTAAAAATTCTTTTTCTTTTTCTTTAGTTACATCTTGCGCTAAACCAATAATTGTACTTTCGGCACCCTTAGAGAATTGCCACGAAAACCATTTAATTTCTCCGTTTTTACATTTTACCTTACGTTCGTACCTCAGGTCATTCACTTTTTTGGTTTCATCTAAAATACTCAAAAAATAATTTTTAGAACTTACCTTTTCTTCATCAGTAATATACGAAAGGTTCCACCAACCCTGTCCTAATACTTCTGAAATTAAATAGCCTGTTAAATCTTTTACCGAAGGTGATACAAAAATAAAATCGCCTTTTTTATCGAGTACCATCACCAACGAACTTATCTGATTTAAAATAAGAGAATGTTGTAAAAGGCGTCGTTCTCTGTTAATTTGATGGGTTACATCTCTAAAAATACTCAATAACTTAACAGGTTTGTTATTTTTATCATAAATAATTTGGCTCAAATTATTCACCCAAATAATTGTACCATTTGGCAAGGCCAATCGGTGATTAATTTGATAGGGAACATTTTTAGTTTTTGTCTGATTTAAAGCTTTTTCTACTTTGTCTTTATCCTCCGGATGTACTTTAGAAATAATATCTGACAGGTCAAACACATCTCTACCCTTATCTAATTCAAAAATAGCTTTTGTTTTTCCCGAAACTTCTACTTTATTTGTTGCAAAATCCCACTCCAAAAACCCCACATCGGCAATATCAATTGTTAAATTGAGTTTTTGTCTTTGTTTTTCAAGCTCAATCAGTTCTTGTTTGCGTTCTGTTACATCAATAAAAGTACCCACTAATGATTTGCTGTGTGTTTTTCCATCAACCAAAATATCGGCTAAAATATTTACCCACCTTACGGTACCATCGGCATAAATAACCCTGGTGTCTATAGCTAATTTTAATTTATCCTTAACGGCTCTGTTAACCTTTCTCAGTAATCTTATTTTATCGTCATGGTAAATTAATGTTTTTAATAAATATTCAGGTTTATAATGTTTTTTGTAGGGTAAGCCACTTAAATTAATGAATTCCCTATCTAAAACAACTTTATTGCTATCAAGACTTATGTCTATAAAATAAACTTCAGAAAGCTTTTGGGCGTTTTGTAATAAACGTTGGCTTTTTATTAATGCTTTTTTGGCGTGTTCTTGCTCTGTAATATCTTCTATAGACGATATGACCCCTATGGTTTTACCGTTACTGTTTTCTAAAATCGTATTGTGCCAATGACAGATAATGACTTCGCCACTCTTAGTAAGTGTTTTATTTACATTTTCGGTTGTGCCTTTTTGGGTAACTATTTCATTAAATATTCCTTGGGCTTTTTTTTCTAAGCCTTTAGGTACTGTTAACTCTAAGCAGCTTTTTCCCAGGGCTTCTTTAGCTGTATAACCAAAAACTTTTTCGGCGGCTTTATTCCAAAAAGTAATTTTAAAATCTAAATCCCAAGATATGGTTGCCAAAGGGGCGTTATTTAAATGCAATTCAACAATTTCTTCACTTAATTTGAGCTTTTCAATGGTTTGTCTAACCTTTTTTCTATCATTAAAAGCCTCTATTTCTCTATTTACAGCGGGTAACAATCTTGAAATATTACTTATAATAATATAATCTTTAACGCCTTTATAAAGTAATTCTTCCGATTCTTTTTTACTGTCTTCATCGGTAATAATAATATGCGGAATACTCTGCACATTGCTTAAAAAAGTCTTAACTATATTTTTATTTTTTATATCAGAACATATTAAAACACAATCTATTACCCCTTTTTTAAGTTGTGTTTCGTATTGTTTTACTGTTGTGGCTTTTATAATATTAAAAAGAGGTTTAAGCACCTCAAATATTAAACTATTTTGTACACAAAAACTGTCTGAAACAGAGAAAATTAAGATGTTTTTATCTAAACTTTTCATTCTATATTTATAAAAAATTCATTACTTTAAATAAACATAATTAGTAGGCTGGGGAAGAGAATACAATTATACTCAAGGCATAAAGTTACTAACAAAGTATTTATTAAACAAATAACCGGTTAAAATTACACATTTTTACTAAGTGGTTTTTTCTGATTATTTAGGCTATCTTAGGGGCAAATTTTTAACAAAAAATGAGCAAAAAAAAACGTCTTTTTTTAATTGATGCCTTCGCCTTAATTTTTAGAGGTTATTACGCCCTCATTAAAAACCCGAGAATTAATTCAAAGGGCATGGACACCTCGGCTATCTTAGGTTTTATGAACTCTTTACTAGATGTTATAAAACGCGAAAAACCCGATCATTTAGCCGTTGCATTTGACAAAGGAGGCTCTAAAGCCCGTACACAAGATTTTGCCGCTTATAAATCTAACCGGTTAGAAACACCCGAAGCCATCAGCTTGGCCATACCCTATATTCACAGTATTTTAAAAGCTATGAATATCCCTATTATAGAAAAAGAAGGTTTTGAAGCCGATGACCTTATTGGAACACTGGCCAAACAAGCCGAAAAAGCAGGCTATCAAACCTTTATGGTAACACCCGACAAAGATTTTGCCCAACTGGTTTCTGACAATATTTTTATATACCGGCCGGCCCGTATGGGCAATGGCATAGAAATTTGGGATGTAGAAAAAGTTAAGGAAAAATTTGAAATAGAAGATCCCATTCAGGTTATAGATTATTTAGGTATGATGGGTGATGCCGTTGACAATATCCCCGGCCTACCCGGCGTAGGCGATAAAACTGCAAAAAAATTCTTAAAAGAATACGGCAGTATGGAAAACCTTTTGGCCCATACCGGTGAAATAAAAGGAAAGCTGAGAGAAAAAATAGAAAACAACAAAGAACTCGGCCTGCTATCAAAAAAGTTGGCCACAATTATGCTTGATTGCCCCGTTACTTTTAACGAAAAATCTTTTGAAGTTTCTGACCCCGACTTAAACAAAGTGTCTGAAATATTTAACGAATTAGAATTCAGACGCATGTCAGAGCAATTTGCCCGACTTTATAAACTGCCTCCCGCTCCTTCCGGTAATGAGAAACAACAAACAAATGACACTTCAAATAAAACAACCGAAACGTCTGGTTTACCGGCTGAAACCCAATTGGATTTGTTTACAAGTCCCAAACTTGCGGCTGAAAAAACCGACTATTTTTATCAGTATGTAAACACTTCTTTGGCGCATAACTTACTGCTGAAAAATTTATTAAAACAGTCGGCCGTAGCTATTAGTATTATTACAAAAACTACAAATTTTAACGCCCGTTTAAACGGTATGTCATTTAGTTTTGGCAACAACAAAGCTTACTTTGTACCCTTTGCCGACAACCAATCGGAATTGCTGTCTTTTTTTAAACCTTTTTTTGAAGCAGAGGCCATTTTAAAAATTGGTCATGACCTTAAATTATTAATAAAACTACTCAGCCACTATCAAATAGTTTTAAAAGGAGCCTATTTTGACATAACCTTGGCACATTACCTCATTAATCCCGATAGCCGTCACGACACAAACAGGTTGGCACATCAGTATCTCAATAAAATTTTAAAGTCGGCCGAAACTGTTTTAGGAAAAGGAAAATCTCAAAGAAAATTAAATGATTTAAGCCTAAATAATCAAGCCGATTTCGCCGGGCAAGAAGCGGCCGTAAATTTTCAATTATGGCCTCTTTTTGAAAAACTTTTAAAAGAAAAAAATTTAGACGCTTTATTTTATAACATAGAAATTAAATTACTAAAAGTATTGGCAAAAATGGAGCTGGAAGGCATCAATTTAGATGCCCAGTATCTCAAAATTCTCTCTTCAGAATTACAAACAGACATAGACCAATTACAAAAACAAATTTATTCTGAAGCAGGTGAAGAATTTAACCTAGCCTCACCCAAACAGCTTGGCGTTGTTTTATTTGACAATTTAAAATTAGTTGACAAGCCTAAAAAAACCAAAACGGGACAATATGCCACAGGCGAAGAGATATTGTCAAAACTGGCTAAAGAACATCCTATTGTAGCCCATATTTTAGAATGGCGAGGTTTGGTAAAATTACAAAACACTTATGTAGAAGCCTTGCCTAACGAAATAAATCCAAAAACCAAACGCGTTCACACAACTTTCAGTCAGACGGTAGCGGCTACAGGCCGGTTGAGTTCTCTTAATCCCAATTTGCAAAATATTCCTATCCGTACAAAACGCGGCAAACAGGTTAGAAAAGCTTTTGTACCTAGAAATGACGATTATATTTTGCTCGCCGCCGATTATTCGCAAATAGAATTGCGACTCATTGCCGAAATGAGTGGCGATACCGCTATGAAACAATCCTTTTTAAACGGTGAAGACATCCATAAAGCCACAGCAGCCAAAGTTTTTAATGTGCCTTTAGGCGATGTTACCAGAGAGCAACGCAGTCAAGCCAAAACAGTAAATTTTGGTATTATTTATGGTGTTTCGGCCTTTGGCCTAAGCCAACAAACCAATCTCAGCCGTACCGAATCTAAAACTTTGATAGAAGCTTATTACAAATCATACCCTACTTTGCGAACTTATATTGCCAATCAGATAGCGTTTGCCCGAAACAACGGCTATGTAGAAACGCTTTTAGGACGCAGACGTTATTTAAGCAATATTAATTCGCAAAATGCCATAGTGCGTTCTGCCGACGAGCGCAATGCCGTGAATGCGCCCATACAAGGCAGTGCCGCCGATATCATAAAAATAGCTATGATACAGGTAGATAATCGCCTAACAGAAGAACACATGCACTCTAAAATGCTTTTGCAAATTCACGATGAATTGGTTTTTGATGCCTATAAACCGGAATTAGATGTATTGAGTGCTTTGGTTAAACACGAGATGGAAAATGCCTATAAACTCAGCATTCCTCTAGTTGTAGATGTCGGTACAGGAAATAATTGGCTGGAAGCGCATTAAATAACTTACCTTACAAACCTGTAGGTCAATTTAATTAAAAAAGTATTTTCGGCTTTTTCTTTGAGAATTTGATTGTTTAAACTGGTAAACAAATCGTCAGAGGGGTCTTGTAAACCCGTGTTGCCTTGTGCCCATACCAAAAATATTTCAGAACCGGGAATATACTCCCATCTAACTACCAAATTAGAGCGAAATTGCACAAAGGCAATATCGGGATTTCTAAAAGTATAATCTGTATTACCGTCTCTATCATCATCTATTAAATAACTTGAACCATCAAAAGATATTTGTTGCTCATCGTACAAGTAAAAACGGTCGTATAAATCATCGGCTATAGCATTGGTTATATATTTAAAATTTTTATAGCGTCCTCTAAAAATAAATGGTTGTCCGTAATACTGAATGGTCAAATCAGGGTTTATATTATAGTTAAAACGAATGGAGGCACTAAGTGTTTGCTGATCTATTTCTGCATCTATGTAACGCGTTGTTCCTTTAAAGTCACGGGTAGTTACGTATTGTGTTTTATTGGGATTGCTAGAGTAAGATGGACTAAGCGACAGGCTTAAAGCGTTAATAGGTTGATAAGTAAAACCTGTTTCCAATCTAAAAAATGAAAAATTATTTTGCTTGGCTTGCGAATACACATATCCCACTCTCATTCTGAATTTTTTTTGGGAATTAGACCCTACAAAAAACCAATTGGCATTTTCTCTGGAAAATCGAAAACGCGGGCCGCCGCGCAACTCGGTATTAGAATAAATGCGCGGCTTGTGCGTAAATCCGGTACTTATCCATGAGTTGTTTTTAAAGTTAAAATTAAGCCTAAACTGGTACTGCATCCGATTGTAATTACCTTCAAAATCGTATGTGGTAAACTGTCCTAAACTGGCTCTTATATTTCTAAATATCCCGAAAGGTTTTAAGGTCTGATAGCTCAGATTAGCATATTGTTTCATGTTATCCGCTTGACGGAGAAAACCGATATCGTTTAACTCTAGTCCGGGCGAACGCCATATAAAACCGGCGCTGTAAAGCCAATGGCCTGTACTGGCTTTGCCAAATTCAAATTTGCCGCCTGTCCCTGAAAGAGATGTTCTGTTAGGATCGACAGATACATGACTGGCATCGACACGTTGAAATAAGTGCGTAAGCGAGGTTTGCGTATTTAAAATTGACGCTTTACTCCCTTCTACACGACTCGCAATAAAATTACCTAAAACGTAATATTTTCTATTCTTCCATTGGTGTTTAAAATCAAAGCCTCCTGTATAAGCCGCCTTACGAAGAAAGTCTAAATTCCCTTCAATATTTCTATTTGTAGCGGTAAAAATACCGCCAAAATAACTGTTTTTGTCATTAAAATCTTTTTGCAAACGCCCTACAAAGTAGTTTGTACCCGGCTCAACAATTTCTTTTCTGCGTGTGCCATTGTTGTCAATTTCTGCATATTCTTTAGAAGTTAAACTCTCTAACACACCTATTGACCAACCATTTTTGGTTTTGCCACTAAATTTAGCGGCACCTAAAATAGTACTGAATTGGGGTTGATTAACAAACTCACCCGAACCGGCGTTGGGATACCCTTGCGGACTTCTACCGATACGTCTCGAAAAGAAAACATTGTCTTGATTGTCGGCAAAATTAAAATCAAATATATTTTTATTTTCTACAAAAAA
>CAZMBM010000018.1:0-23859 GCA_964564475.1 uncultured Flavobacteriaceae bacterium
ATTCTTTTAAAATCAAAAAATTTTGACGATATTTGGTAATTACTAATAACCTTTAATTCAACATGATTTATGAAAAAAAAATTACTCTTTCTTTGCTTTTTAGCAGGATTCACATTACAAGCACAGTTTACAGGAGGCGGTAGTATTTCGGCCGGGTTGGTTTTTACAAATACCTCGCCCGGCAGATTCAATATTACCTTTAGTCCTGATATTTCTGTAAAAGATACTGATGGTGTAACAGCCTTTACACCTTCAGATAATACAGCTCCTTTGTATCTACGTATGACCTTAATTAATGGTTTAGATGTAACACCGGATGACGGTTCCGGAAAAGATTATGAAGATGATCAAATAATGGTAAGTACTACCGGACTTGTAACTTTGACACCCAATTTTACAGGGGGATGGTATGGACAGTTAAATTTAAACTCGCATGTTTTTACAATGTCAAATAATACGATACCTGTAGGTTCATCAGTTGGCGCCGATTTTTTAATACAATTGGGTACAGCAGGCGGCGCCAGTGCACAATTAACAGAAGACTTACAGGCCAGTGCTTACGGCTTTACGTCTACTACAATAGTAGCACAATCTTATGTAAATATTCCCGACACCATTTTTGAACAGGTTCTAGTAAACACTGGTATAGATACAGATGGGTTAAATGGGAAAATATTAACTACAGATGCCACAGCCGTAACAAATCTAGATGTATCGTTTATGACAGCCACATCGAATATGCCCAGCCTAATTTCAGATTTAACGGGCATAGAAGGGTTTACAAATTTGCAAGTATTAAATTGCAGTGGTAATAGAATTAGAAATCTAGATTTGAGTTCAAACACAAGTCTGGTAGTGTTACACGCCGAAGGCAACGGCATGACGACCCTAAATGTGAAAAATGGTTATAATGCCGCAATGCATACGGCCTTTTTAACAGATTCTCAAATGGGTTATTTTTTGACCGGTAATAATTTATTTTGCGTCACAACAGACCCATTTGCGGCCTTTTCATCCGTAGCAACAACAGGTGTTCCAACATCGCCACCTACAAGTTTCCGTATAGATGCCAGTGTACGTGGTTTTAGCCCAACAAGTTGTAATGATTTGGATGTTTTACCCTTTTTAGCTTCATTTCCGGCAGAAATTATAGCTATCCTTAAAGCCCAAGCTGATACTAATAGTGACGGTCAATTATTATTGGGAGAAGTCGTTGCCTTTGTGGGGACTCTAGACTTCTCTACAATACCGGGAGGTGTAAGTGATTTATCATTTTTAGATGCCTTTACAAGTATAACCGGTTTGAATTTGGCTAATGGTACATTTTCATCAATTGATTTGAGTAAGTATCCTGATTTAGCGTCCTTAGATTTAACAGGAAACACCAATCTTGCCTCATTAAACGCTTCCAGTTTGGCGGCTTTAAAAACCCTAATTGCCAAGGGTAATACGGCCTTAACCCAATTGCTTTTATCGGGTTCTACAGGTATGACAGATTTAACAACAGTTGATTGCCCCTTATTGGGTACTATAGATTTATCTGATTTAGATAAGTTAATCACTTTAATTGCCAAGGGTAATAGCTTGTTGAGTTCTTTAACATTACCGGGTCAAACACCTCCGTCGCTTAAGAGCGGTGTTACAAATAAAAGTGCGGCAGTAAATACTTCTTTAGTAACGGTAGATTTGCAAAATAATGGCTTATCGGGGAGTCTAGATTTGTCTAATTATTCAGCACTTACAACTATAAAAGTAAACGGCAATAGCTTAACAGGTTTAAATGTTAAAAACGGCAATAATGCCAATGTACCAACAGCAAATTTTGATGCACGCAATAACAATTTGACAAATATTGTTGTAGATAATGTGAGCTATGCTAACTCAAACTGGACCAATATAGATTCGGGCGTTACTTTTACAACTGATGCCACACTAGGTTTGGATGACAATCTTTTGGCCACAAAAATTAATATATTTCCTAACCCTACCAACGGTGTTTTAAATATTAGTGTCCCATCGGGTTATGCCGTAGATAATATTTCTGTTTTTGATGTAACGGGTAAACGTGTAAAGTACACCAATGCTTTTGTAAAATCATTAGATTTAAGTAATTTATCTAAAGGATTTTATATACTTAAAATAAAAACAAACAAGGGCTTATTGTCTAAAAAAGTCCTTAAATACTAATCAAAGGACAACTAATTAATCAAAAAAACCGCTTTAAAAGCGGTTTTTTTGATTAATTACGTCTTGCTCTATAACCAAAAAGGCGTTGGTCTTTTATGGTTTCGGCAATACCTTCGGGTAACATGTCTTCCCAACCTTCTTTATCTTCATTAATCATAACCAAAACTTCTCTTGAGAGAATATCTAAAATATTGGGGTTATAATCTACAATATCTACCATCTTACCATTGTATTTAAAATATTTATACAATTCTTTCATCCGCGGATGGACTTTTAGGTTTTTGCTGGTATTTATTTCACCTGTTTTGTGATTTTTAAGAGGGTAGAGGTATATTTTTAAGTCTTTGTGGAATAATTTCCCAAAGGCTTCTAAAATACCACCACTTAAATCACGGTAGTATTTTTCATCAAATATTTGAATGAGATTGTAAACACCCATCGCCAATCCCATTCGTGCTTTTGTAAACTGCGCAAAATATTCAACAAGCCTAAAGTATTTTTGGAAGTTGGTAATCATTACTGTTTTACCAAGCGAACAGAGTAATTCGGCACGGTCTAAAAAGTCACGCTCATTAATTTCACCTTCGGAGCGGAGATTTGTTAAAGTGATTTCGAAAATTATTTTCGTATTTTTTTCTTCAACTTTATTTTCTTTAAAAAACAGGGCCTTAGATTTTTCGTAAATATCCATATTTACAAGGGTAACGGGTCTAAAACTGCCGCGTAAGGCCAATATATTTTTTTTGTACAATTCTTGAGCCGGTAAAAGGTTTGTACCGTTGGCGTCAAACATTACAGCATCTGTCATGCCATTTTTTACCAATTGCAAACTCATTAACCTGTTATCTACATACATAAATCGGGGACCGGAGAAATTAATCATATCAATTTCTATCTGATCGTGTTCAATATTATCGTAGAAAGATTTTACAATTTCTTTAGGATTGTCATGCATATAGAAACCGCCAAAGATGAGATTTACACCCAACCTGCCAAGTGTTTCTTGTTGTAAGGTAGAATTACTTTCTTTAAATCGAATATGAATGATAATTTCGTTATAATCTTCTAATGGGTCTAGTTGAAACTTTACACCGACCCAACCATGTCCTTTAAATTTTTTTGAAAAATCTATTGTAGCCACAGTGTTAGCGTAAGAAAAAAACAAACGATTAGGATGCTTCTTACGAATTAACCGGTCTTCCATCAAATTTATTTCATGTATGAGCATTTTTTTTAAACGCGATTCGGTTACATAGCGTTTATCATCTTCTTCACCGTAAATGGCATCAGAAAAATCTTTGTCGTAAGCCGACATGGCCTTGGCGATAGTGTTAGAAGCCCCTCCGGCTCTAAAAAAATTTCTCACGGTTTCTTGGCCGGCACCTATTTCGGCAAAAGTGCCGTAAACATTTTCGTTAAGATTTATTTGTAAAGCCTTCTGTTTGATTGTGAGAACTTTACTGATTTCTTTATCGCCTTTTAGTTTTACAGACATGTTTTTGATTTAGTAGTGGTAAAATTAATGAAAATTTTGTGCCTTCTGCATAAAAAAAGCCATTTCGTTAAAAGAAATGACTTTTTTTAAAAGATTTAAATGAACTACTACATACCTTTTAATTCTGAAATTAATTCTTGAATTGTTTTTTTGGCATCACCAAATAACATAGACGTTTTTGGGTTGTAGAATAATTCGTTTTCAATACCTGCATAGCCCGGATTCATTGTTCGTTTATTGACAATAATTTGTTTGGCATCTACAACTTCTAATATGGGCATGCCATAGATAGGGCTTGAAGAATCGTTGTGTGCCGCCGGATTTACAACATCGTTAGCACCCACCACAAATACCACATCTGTATTTTTAAACTCCGGATTAACGTCATCCATTTCAGCCAATTTATCGTAGTCAACATTACTTTCGGCTAAAAGAACATTCATATGGCCCGGCATACGTCCTGCCACAGGATGTATGGCATATTTTACATCTACACCTTTACTTTCCAATAATTGTTCTAATTCGTGGATGGCATGTTGGGCTTGTGCCACAGCTAAACCGTATCCCGGTACGATTATAACGCGTTGCGAGTAGTTCATCAATATGGCAGCGTCACTTACTGTTGTTTTTTTAATGTCGCCTTTTTCGCTTTTAGAACCAGCGGTTTCATCGGTATCAGTACCTCCAAAAGCGCCAAAAATAACACTGGATAGCGATCTGTTCATAGCTTTACACATCGCTACAGTTAAAATTAATCCGGCAGAGCCGACTAAAATACCGCCGACAATCATAACCATATTGCCATAAATTGCACCGGCAATAGCCGCAGAAATACCTGTTAAGGAGTTTAACAGCGATATTACCACCGGCATATCGGCGCCACCAATGGGTATAACGAACAACACGCCGTAAACTAATGAGGCTGTAAGCAAAGAGTACAGAAATATTTGGCTGTCAGAACCTGTGTAAACAACATAAGCAGAAAAAGCTATGATGGCTAAAATAACAAGGTTATTTATAAGATTGTATTTAGGCAACCTGATAAGGCTTTTCATACTGCCATCTAGTTTGGCCCAAGCAATTAAACTACCGGAAAATGTGATGCTGCCAATAACCACAGCAGAAACCGTAATAGCGGTTTGCATGGCATCGCCAATGTGGTTGTTAAACTCAATTAAACCGATTAGTGTGGCACTGGCACCTCCAAAACCGTTAAATAGTGAAACGAGCTCAGGCATTTTCGTCATTTTAACCTTTACGGCCATAAGCCAACCAATTACAGTACCTATTAAGATGGCGGCGATTATTAAAATATAAATAAAGTTGCTTACTTGAAAACTGTGTAAAAACAAGGTGCCAATAATGGCTAGACCCATACCGCTTGCGGCTATTAGATTTCCTTTTCTAGCCGTTTCGGGATGCCCTAAATATTTTAAACCAATGATAAAAGTTATAATTGATATAAGATAAATAATCTCTAAAGTAATATTCATGATTTTTTCTTTTTAAACATTTCTAACATTCTGTTGGTAACCACAAAGCCACCAACCACATTTAAAACACCGAGTATTACAGCGCAAAACCCTAAAGTTAAGACGACATAATTATCGGTCTCTGCCTGTAACATGACTAAGATAGCTCCCATAATAACCACACCGCTCAAAGCGTTTGCACCCGACATAAGGGGTGTATGTAAAACGGCCGGAATATTTTTTATAACTTCTACACCGATAAATGTCGATAAAATAAGGATGTATATTATGTCGAGATGACTTTTGATAAATTCTAATATTTCCATTTTTTATAAAGTTTATGATTTTCTAATTTCACCGTCTTTAATTATTAAAGTATCGTCGGTAATTTGGTCTTCTAAATTCCAATCGAATTTGGCGTCTTTGGTAAGATGGTTAATAAAATTAAGCATATTTTTCGCATATAAATCACTGGCATTGGTTGAAACGCTTTCAGGCGCCATTGAAGTACCAATAATTTTTACACCGTTGTGATAAACAGTTTCTCCTATTTTACTCAATTCACAGTTGCCCCCATGAGAAGCCGCCAAGTCAATAATAACCGCTCCATTTTTCATTTGATCTACCTGTTCTTTAGTAATGAGTACCGGCGATTTTCTACCGGGAATTAGGGCAGTAGTTATGACCAAATCGGCTTTAAAAAGCGATTTATTTACCGCTTCTTTTTGACGTTTGGCGTAATCTTCTGAGGCCTCTTTAGCATAACCACCTTCAGATTCTTCACCGGTGTTGTCAACGCTAATAAATTTAGCTCCTAATGATTCAGTTTGTTCTTTTGTTTCTGTTCTGATATCTGTCGCTTCAACAATAGCGCCTAAACGTTTGGCAGTAGCAATAGCTTGTAATCCGGCAACACCTACACCATAAACCAAAACCCTGGATGGCGTAATTGTTCCGGCGGCCGTCATCATCAAAGGGAATATTTTCGTCATTTCATAAGCCCCTAATATTACGGCTTTGTATCCGGCCAAATTGCTTTGTGAGCTCAGAATATCCATATCCTGTGCTCTCGATATGCGCGGAATGGCATCCATCGAAAAAGACGAAACACCTTTGGCTGCTATTTTTTTAATACGCTCCGGATTGGATTTGTGAAACAACTGGCTCATTGTAATCTGCCCTTTTTTAAGTAAGGCTATTTCATCGTCATCAAAGGGGTTAATCTTAACAATTACGTCGGCATTATTAAACAATTCAGTTCTGTTAACAATATCGGCACCGGCCTCTCTGTACTCAGAGTTCTTAAAATTGGAGGCTTTACCGGCATCTTTTTCTACTAAGCATTTAAAACCTTTATTTACAAGTAATTTAACGACAGAGGGGTTTATAGAGACCCTTTTTTCGCCCTCGTTACTCTCTTTTAAAATTCCTATTTTCATAAGTGTATTTGTTTTATTGATTTATTGCATTATTACAAAGAGCATTCCAAAATGGCTTTTATATAAAACAAAGTTTTATTTAAAAACCCTACTTTATCGTGAGTCTTGCTGTACGGTATTTATTAAATGTATGCTGATTGTTGTTCATATTAATAATAGTAATCATTAAGTTGATGATATTTTTAGTTTTACAGATATTTATTTGGGTATTAAAAGATGACAAATGTATATTTAAAGTTAAAAAATAATTATGATAAATATCACTGTATTTTTTGTGTAAAGTGATTAAAAACACAGCTTCTTTCTTAAAAAAAAATGTAATTTTATCCTTTAAATAAAAAAGCAAGAAACTTTTGAAAATAATTTTTTTAGGAACAGGCACCTCACAAGGTATTCCGGTTATTGGGAGTAACGATCCTGTTTGTTTTTCTACAGACATTAGAGATAAAAGATTGCGGTCTTCTCTATTTATTAAGTGTAAAGATACACAATTTGTGATAGATTGTGGCCCTGATTTTAGAGAACAAATGTTAAATAATGAAATTGTTGACTTGTCGGCTGTTTTATTTACACATGAACATTCTGACCACACTGCCGGATTGGATGATTTAAGACCTTTTTGTCGAAAAACGGGTTCTATGCCTATTTATGCTCATAAACGTGTGTTAAAAAATTTAGCCCTTCGTTTTGCGTATATTTTTGCCACAGAGAATAGATATTACGGAGCGCCCAGTGTAAAGCCCTATACCGTCAATAACGAAATATTTAAAGTAGCTAATGTAGAAATCACACCTGTTAATTGTCGTCATGGCGATTTACAGGTGTATGGCTTTAGAATAGAGAATTTTGCTTATTTAACCGATGTTAAATCGGTTGATAATAAGGAGCTTGACAAGTTAAAAAATTTAGAGATTTTAGTTATTAACGCTTTGCGAATTGAGGCACACCCTACACATTTTAATTTAAAAGAAGCTTTAGATTTTATACAGAAAGTAAATCCTAAAAAAGCTTATTTAACCCATATAAGTCACAAGCTCGGATTTCACAGAGAGGTTGAAAAAACACTTCCTGAAAATGTTTTTTTGGCTTATGACAATTTAAAATTACAGCTGTAATTTTAATTAAAATCTATTAACTGATAACCCAAACTTTGATATTCGGTTAACACAGTTAAAGCCGAGAGTGCAAATTTAACAGGCTTACTTACTTCCTCTCTTTTAATTTTGCGATGTATGGCAGATTGTCCACAGACAAAAATTTCTACACCTGCCTTTTTGAGTTCTTTAAGCAGGTCTAGACTTGGATTTTTTTTACGAAAACGCTCTTTGTAAGCGGCATTACTCAAGACATCTTTTGAAGCACTTCCATGCATGACTACCACAATTTTGAGATTCTTTAACGCGATACCATTGGCTACATGCATATTTATGAATCTGGCAACGACATCGAGTAATGGATTTACGGCATTGATATCATTTGATGATTTTCTGATATCGAAAATAACTTGATATTCTTTATTGGGATCGAGATTTTTATCGGGGTTTGCAATATTGTAAAATTGCCCGTAATTTTTTATAACAGTACCTTTTTGAAATTCTTGCGCATAGCTAAATACACTTATAAATGCGATGATAAGACTTAATTTTTTCATTGTGTTTTGAGTTTAGTTAGTAACCATTGGTTTAAATCATTAAAATTTTGAGGTGTTACACCATGCCCGCCAGGGTAACTTTTAAAGATGTTTGAAATACCCAGTGTGTTTAAATATTTAGGTGCTTTTACCGCCCATTCAATGGGAATGACTTGGTCTTGGGAACCATGAGAGATAAAAAAGTCTAAATTTTTATAAAGCGAAACATCTTTTACATTAGAAATCAATTCTTCTTTAATATAACCACTTAAAGCCACTACATTTTTTATTTTATCAGGATGTGATAAAGCTATGGCATAGCTCAAAATAGTGCCTTGACTAAATCCTAAAAGATTGATATTATTTTTGTCATAGGGCAAATCTGATTGTAAGTCATCTAAAAATTGTAGAATTTTTTCTTTAGCATTGAGTGCTTCGGGGACGTCAGAAAAATTACCATCAGTGGCACTAAAGTTTATGGTGTACCAAGCATAACTTTGAAACCCCAAACTTAAAGGGGCACGAATACTCACAACAAGATATTCGTTTGGCAGGTAATCTGAAAACGAAAACAGGTCGGCTTCGTTACTGCCATAACCGTGAATAAGTAATAATAGCGGTGGTTTTTCTGAATTTTTTGTTTTGGGTAATCTGTGCAGATAGTTTAGAGATAAGCTCATATTAATTTAAAACAATTTTACTGTTGTTAATAACGCCATAAACCTGACCTTTTAATGTTTTATTTTTAAAAATAGCATTTTTTGATGTTGAAAGAATTTTATCATCAGTAAAAATAAAAGAGCCTTCCGGATTAAACAATGTCAAATTGGCTGCAGTATTATCTGCAATAGGGCTAGAAGTAAGGCCAAAACATTGTTTGGGTTTATGTGTTAAGACGTTTATTAAAGTTTCTAACGCTATAACAGTATTTACTGCACCAAATAAACTTTCTAGGCCGATAGTACCATTTTTGGCATGGGAAAATTCTAATTTTTTATTTTCGATATCTATGGGATTATGGTCTGACGTTATCATATCAATTGTACCATCTAATACGCCGTTTATAAGCGCTTTAACATCTTTTGACTCCCGTAAGGGTGGCGACACTTTAAAACGCGAATCAAATCCTTCTAATTCGGCATCGGTTAAGAGTAAATGATGTGCCGCAACGCTACAAGTTACTTTGAGCCCTTTTTTCTTGGCATTTTTTATGAGTTCTACGCTGCGTTTACACGAAATAGTAGGGATATGTAAACGTCCTCCCGTATAAGTTAAAATTGTTAAATCGCGTTTTATTTGAATTATTTCGGCCATAGCCGGAATGCCTTTTAAACCATTTTTTGTACTGTAATTACCCTCGTGCATTTGCCCGTCAAGAGCCATGTTATTATCAAGTGGAAAGTCCATAATAATGGCATCAAAATTTTGGGAATATTGTAGTGCTAGTTTTAATAAATTAGCATTGACCATTCCTTTTGAATAGTCGTAAAAGGCAAGGGCGCCCGCTTGTTGCATATCGTACATTTCGGCCAATTCTTTACCTTCAGATTTTTGGGTTAAAGCCCCTATGGGATAGGTGTTTACAATATGGTTCTTTGCTTGCTCTTTTATAAAACTTATACCGGATTTAGAATCGATAATAGGTTGTGTGTTTGGGTTTACAGCCACAGATGTGAATCCGCTTTTGGCGGCCACATTTAAGCCGTTATAAAGTGTTTCACGTTCTTCGTAGCCGGGTTCTCCAAAGCAAACGCTACTGTCAAACCAACCTTGCGAAACGTGTAGATTATCAAGTCTAACTATTTTGTGTGGTTTAGGGGGGTCAATATTTTTAGCAATATTTTTAATACTATCATTTTCAATATAAATATCCATTTTTTTAAGATGATATTTACTTTGCTTATCAATTATTTTGGCTTGTTTTATAAGAATATTCATCAGGTTAAATGTTTAAGAAGAAGGAGTTCTACTATTAAAAATAGTAAAGCCAAAGCGATACTAATTTTCCATAATTCAAAAATAGAGGTATTGTTTTTAAATGACATTATTGCCGAAGGTAAATCGTTAAAAAGCCGACTGTTTTCAGAAAAGTTTAAATCCTTTTCTGAATAAAAATTAAGTTTACTTTCGGTTCGACTCGTATTAAAGGCCAAGTTTTGGATTTTTAAATGGCCGTTTGTTACTGTATAAAAACCGGATTTTGTAGGTAAATCATTGGTTTCTAAAATCACCCTGTTTTGTTTTATTTGCTGTTGAGGAATAAATGAAGACGCCCCATCATTTAAGCGCAGTACTTCATCATTTTTAAGATGTGTATTTATACCTATTTTGTTGGTGCTGTGCAGACTGTAATAAAGCGGATTGGTCACAGTGCCTTGCAAGGCCATATTGTAAAAAATAGGGACTATTAAAGGAGAATTGACAAAAGTATTTGTTACAGCCTCTAAAGGTGAGGCCACAAAATAAATAGCACCATTTTTGTTTGGAATTTGACTTATAAAATCGGCTCCGTTATCTAATTTTAAAATACTCGAACTATTTTTAGCCTTGATATTGTAATAACTGTTTACACTCGGATAATCAAAATTACGCACTTTTTTTTCAAAGACATTGTTTAGCAAGGGATGTGCGTAATTTATTTTGGTAATTTGGTGGTATTGCACCACCTTATTTATTTTTACAGGTGTATTTATTGCCGCAAAAAAACCTGTATAAGAATTTAAGTCACTGTTTTTATGTGGGATAATTATTAAGGTACCCCCGTTTTCTACAAAGCGTTTTAGGGTTGATTTTAATAACTGGGGAATAACTTCTACCGCATTTAAAATAACCAAGTGTTGGTTGTCTAGCTGTGTAAAATCTAAATTTTCTATTTTACTTTGTTTAAAAGCAAAATCAGAACTGTTATACAACTTGGCAAGTGGTTTGTTTGGTGTGCCAATACTTAAAACTTTTATTATTTTGGGCTTGTTGGTTGTAAAATACAGGGTATTGTCAAACTTTAAAGATTGGTCTTCTAGGGTTATTTTTCCTTTAAAATTTGTGTTATTATCTATTGTAAAGTCAGTTTTAGAAGATTTGTTTTTGCTGGTTTTTAATGTCGATTTAGCTATTAGCAAATTATTGTTAAACAGCGATAGCGAGATGCTTCTTGCATTGTAATTTGTATTGCTGACAAGCACTGTTAAGATTAGTTTTGTAGCACTTTTTGTTGTGATAAAAACACTGTCAATACTCACATTTACGGTATTTTTGTGATGTAATTTTACTAATGTAAGCGCTGTTTTAGGATTTATTTTTAAGTCTGAAGATACTTTTTCATCAATCTGAAAATCGGATATAATAAAAGTTTTTGTACGGTTTTTACTATTTCGCACCAAATTAGTTATTTTAAAAAGAGTATTTTCTAAGTTAAAAGGTACGGCACTTAATTTTAATTTAGATATTTGAGATTTGAACTGTTCTAATGTTAGGTTTTTGAATTGTTGGTCGTTACTTAAAAGTGATATTTTAGATTGGGTATTAGGAAATTTAATTAAATCTTGGATGGCCGCACTAAACAAATTTAAATTTTTGTCTTTGGCTTGCATACTAAAAGAATTATCTAAAAAGATGATGATATCGGTTTTTTTGGTGACATCATTTTTACTGATATAAGGTTCGGCAAAGGCTAAAACAAGAAAAGTAAATAGTAAAATTCTACTGAATAGGACAAGTAATTTTTTTAATTGAGAACTTTTTCTATTCTTTAAAATAATGTTTTTTAAGAACTTAACATTTGTAAAACGTGTTTTAGTATATTTTTGTAATTGAAAAAAATGAACAATTATCGGCAGGATTATTAACAATAAAGCGACTAAAACTAAAGGATGCTTAAAATGCATTGTTCAAAAGATTTGTCAAAAATACTAAAAACGTAGAGATTCACAATTAAAAATTGAAGAAACAAATTTAAATATTTTTAGAGTTTGCTAATCTAAAGACAATGGTATTTTATTTAACTACCTGTTTTGTTAGTGCAATATCAATAACCTCGTCCATTTGTCTGACAAAATGGAATGTTAAGCCTTTTAAGTATTTTGGATTAATATCGTCAATATCCATTTTATTGTCTTCCGATAAAACAATTTCTTTAATGTTGGCACGTTTGGCAGCCAAAATTTTCTCTTTAATACCTCCAACCGGCAATACCTTGCCGCGCAATGTTATTTCGCCGGTCATAGCCAGTTTGGCTTTGACTTTTCGTTTGGTATAGGCAGATATTAAACTGGTTAGCATAGTGATTCCGGCACTGGGGCCGTCTTTTGGTGTGGCCCCTTCGGGAACGTGAATATGAACATTTTTTGTTTCTAAAGTCTCAATAGAAATACCAAAATCGTCGGCATGTGCTTTGATGTATTCTAAAGCTATGGTGGCCGATTCTTTCATAACTTTTCCCAAATTACCTGTAATAGACAGGTTTCCTTTTCCTTTTGATAAAATAGATTCTATAAATAAAATATCACCGCCAACACTCGTCCAAGCCAGTCCGGTAACCACACCGGGCACTTGATTGTTTTCGTATTTATCACGTTCTAAATGCGAAGGACCTAATATTTTTTCGATAGTCTCTACAGAAACTTTTGTGTCGTATTCTTGATCCATAGCGATGCTTTTGGCAGCATATCTTATGACTTTTGCAATCATTTTTTCTAAACCGCGCACACCCGATTCTCTCGTATAGGCTTCTATAATTTTTTCGAGTTGTTTTTTACCAAACTGAATGTCTTTTTTAGACATGCCATGGGCTTTTAATTGTTTGGGAACGAGGTGTCTTTTGGCAATTTGAACTTTTTCTTCAAGGGTGTATCCGGATACGTTTATCAATTCCATGCGGTCTTTTAAAGCCCATGGAATGCTTGATAAATTGTTAGCTGTGGCTATGAATAAAACATTAGATAAATCGTATCCCATTTCTAAGAAATTATCGTAAAATTCGGTGTTTTGTTCGGGGTCTAAAACCTCTAACATGGCCGAAGAGGGGTCGCCGTTATGACTTGATACCAATTTATCAATTTCGTCAAGAACAAAAACGGGGTTTGAAGCGCCTGCTTTTTTAATGTTTTGAATTATACGTCCGGGCATAGCACCGATATAGGTTTTTCTGTGACCGCGAATTTCTGCTTCGTCGCGTAAACCACCCAACGACATACGTACGTATTTGCGCCCGATAGATTCGGCTATAGATTTACCTAAGGATGTTTTTCCCACACCCGGAGGACCGTATAAACATATGATAGGCGATTTCATGTCGCCTTTTAGTTTAAGAACGGCCAAATACTCAATTATACGTTCTTTAACTTTTTCAAGACCAAAATGGTCGCGATCTAAAATGCGTTGGGCACGTTTAAGGTCGAATTTATCTTTGGTGTATTCTTGCCATGGCAGTTCTAATAACAAGTCTAAATAATTGCGTTGGATACCGTAATCGGCCACTTGTGGATTCATGCGTTGTAACCTGCTCAATTCTTTATCAAAGGTTTCGGCCACTTCTTTTGGCCATTTTTTACTCTTTGATTTGGCACGCATGTCTTCAATTTCTTCGTCATAAGACACACCACCTAATTCTTCTTGTATGGTTTTTAGTTGCTGATGCAGATAGTATTCGCGCTGTTGTTGATCCATATCTTCTCTCACTTTAGATTGGATATTGTTGCGAATTTCGAGCTTTTGCAGCTCTTTGTCCATCTTTTTGAGCATTAGTAAGGCGCGTTCTTTTAAATTGCTTATTTTTAAAAGCTCTTGTTTTTCTGCCACACCTAAGTTCATATTTGACGATATGAAATTGATTAAAAAAGCATTACTATGAATGTTTTTAATAGCAAATGACGCCTCTGACGGTAGGTTGGGGTTTTCTTTTATAATGCGCAAAGCCAAATCTTTAATAGAATCGACTATGGCACTAAATTCAGAATCATTTAAAGCGGGTCTTTCTTCTTTAAACTCTCTAACACTGGCTTTTATATAGGGGTCTTCTTGTAAAATGTCGCCCAATTCAAATCGTTTTTTTCCTTGAATAACAACCATAGTATTGCCGTCGGGCATTTTAAGTACTTTTAAAATGCGGGCAACGGTGCCAATTCTGTGTAAATCGTTTAAATTAGGGTTCTCTATGTTCTCATTTTTTTGAGCGACAACGCCAATGGTTTTATTGCCATTATTAGCGTCTTTAATAAGTTTTATAGATTTATCACGACCGGCAGTGATGGGTACAACTACACCGGGAAATAAAACAGTATTGCGTATGGGTAAAATGGGGAGTACCTCAGGAACATCCTCTTTATTTATCTCTTCTTCATCTTCGGGCGTCATTAAAGGTATTAATTCGGCATCTTCATCTAAGGCTTGTTGTAGTGACAAACTGTCAATATTTAAAAATTTGGGGTTGCTCATAGTTTCTTTACGTCATTTTGACATTAATACAAATATAATCTTTATATTAGATGTGTTAATTAATTTTACAACAGAAACATTATCAATAAGTTATAATTATTTAAAGTATGTGTTGTAACCCTATATTCCAATTCTTATGCCATACTTTTTATAAAGCGCATTTATTTAAAGGGGCTTTATGTAAAAAGAGTTAGACCAATTCTTTTAAAATAAATATTTAAAAGTGTAACAATTTAATTTTAACAATGTCTTTTATTTAGAAACGATTTTTTGCAAGTTAAAAATTTAAATATTGATCAATTAATCAAACGCTGTAAAAAGGCGGATAAAAGTGCTCAATTTGAACTCTATAAACGCTATTATAAAACAATGTATAATACAGCCTATAGGATTTTAAACAACAGCTTTGAAGCTGAAGATATAATGCAAGAGTCGTTTCTAATTGCTTATACAAAATTGGGCACTTTTAAAGCCGAAAATAGAGAAGGGGAGAATGAGGCAACTTTTGGTGCCTGGCTCAAACGAATAGTCATCAACAAGAGTTTAACACAATTAAAAAAGTTGGACAAATTTAATTTTAGTTCCCTTGAGCGTATAGAAAATGAGATAATTAAAGAAAATGAAATTGACGATTATAGTGCGCTAAAAGCACAAACTATAATAAATAAAATCAGCAAGTTAAAGAGAAATTACAGCTTGGTATTGAATCTTCATTTTATTGAAGGTTTTGATTATCGCGAAATAGCTGAGATTATGAATATTAGTTATGAAAATGTGCGTGTGTTAATGTCGCGAGCCAAAAACAAATTAAAACAAAAAATAGATTCTAGTTATGAAAATATCTCTTGAAAATAAACTTAGAGAATTAGAAGGACAATACGACCTTAAAGAACCCGACTTGGGGCATTTTGACAGGTTTGAGGCACGCCTCAAAAATAATGATAAAAAGCGTTTTAACCTTTGGAAACCATTGGCCATAGCCGCCAGTTTACTATTACTTGTAAGTTTTTCTTGGCCGTATTTAAGTACCACTGAAACACTAGATTTAAAGGATGTATCACCTCAAATGGAAGATACACAATCTTATTTTGTGTCGGTAATAGACCAAGAATTAAAAAAAATAGGCAAATTAAAAACAGCCGAAAACAAAAAAGTCATTACGGATGCTTTGGCGCAGATAAAAATATTAGAAGGTGATTATAAAAAGTTAACAGTTCAACTCAAAGTGAGCAATGAAGACAAACGCGTAATATTTGCCATGATAGATAATTATCAAAAACGTATCGAAATCTTGAAATTGGTTTTAAAACAACTTAATACTATAAAACAATCTAAATACAACACACATGAAAACACACTTATTTAAAATACTCTTTTTGGCAGTCTTATTTGCTTTTTTTGGATTTTCTACAGAATTTCCAAAAGGGAAGTATGAAAAATCTACCACTATTAAGAAAGAGTTTAAAGTAAATGCCGACGCTTTACTTAAGATTAAAAATAGATACGGCAATGTTGATATTGTTTCTTGGGATCAAAATAAAATTGCTATGACCATTGTTATAACCGTAAACGGTTCTAGCGAAGATGCGGTAGAAAGAAAACTCAGAGATATTTATGTTGAATTTAAGTCGTCTTCTAGCGAAGTGTCTGCCAAGACAGTTATAGAAAGATCCTCTAGAAATTGGTCGTGGTGGGGGCGTAATAAGCGCTTAAATTACAAAATAAATTATACTGTTAAAATGCCTATTACCAATAATTTAGATTTGACAA
Organism: uncultured Flavobacteriaceae bacterium; assembly: GCA_964564475.1. GTDB lineage: Bacteria > Bacteroidota > Bacteroidia > Flavobacteriales > Flavobacteriaceae > CG1-02-35-72. The sequence continues at coordinate 16,426 of CAZMBM010000018.1, forward strand.
ACGATTATGGTTCCATAAGCCTCGACAAACTTAAAGGCAATGCTACAATAAGTTGCGATTACGGCCGCTTTGATATTGGTGAGTTACAAGGTACCCGTAACGAAATCAATGCCGATTATGTATCCTCTTCATCAATAAATTTTATAAATGAGGGTATTATTGATAGCGATTATTCTAAAATAACTATAGATAAAGCCAATAAAATAGATTTAAAAGCCGATTACACTGCAACTCAATTTGGAAAAGTAAACGATTTAGAATATTCTTGCGACTACGGAAGTTTAAAGGCCGATAACATCGGTTCAATAGTTGGAAACGGCGATTACATAAGCTTAAGAATTGGAACGCTGTCAAAAATTTTAGATGTTAAGGCCGGCTATGGTTCTTTAAAAGTAGATAAAATTTTAAAAGGATTTAAATACGTAAAGGTAAATACAGATTACACTTCGGGTATGCGTTTTGGCTTTGAAAGGGGCAGTGCATTCGATTTTATAATTGATATGGAATACGCCCGTTTTAAATACGACGATATCGATCTAGATTTTCAAAAGAAAATAATTAAATCAACTTCAAAATACTTTGAAGGCTATTTTGGAAAACCCAATAGTGGCAGCACAGTAAATATTGACGTAGAATACGGTAGTGTAACATTTTATAACAATTAAAAACTTAAAGACAATGAAAAAATTAACAGCAATTTTTGTACTTGTGGCTTTAACAGCAACAACGGTACAGGCTCAGTGGTTTAGTAAACGCATTAGAGGTAACAGTAAAATGACAGAAGTAACACGTAACGTAGGCAATTTTAACGGTGTAAGCGTTGGCGGTTCTTTTTATGTAAAATTAGTGGCAGGAAAAGAAGGTAAAATTACTATAAATGCTGAAGAAAACTTACTGCCGTATTTAATTACCGAAGTTAAAGACAGAACCTTAAAAATAAAATGGAGAAAAGGTATAAGCGTAAACAGACATAAGCGTATTTTAGTCACAGTACCGTTTAAAGATATTTCAAAAGTATCATTGGCCGGTTCAGGCGAAGTTTACACAGAGAACAGTATTATCAATACAAATAAATTAAAAGTATCGTTAGCCGGATCGGGCGATATAAAACTCGACGTTAAAACGAGTAATATTTCTGCCAGTATAGCGGGTTCAGGTGACATCAAATTAAATGGAACAACCGATGGTTTTAAAGCGTCAATTGCCGGTTCGGGCGACATACACGCTTTTGATTTACATGCGAAATCGGCTAATTTGAGTATTGCGGGTTCCGGAGGTATTAAGACGAGTACTTCTGAGGTGCTTAAGGTAAGTATTGCCGGCTCAGGTGATATCTATTATAAAGGGAATCCTAAAGAGGATGTGCGTATTGCCGGCTCGGGTAGTTTGCGCTCAAAAAATGATTAGAAATAAGATACTTTTACACTATAAAAAAAGTCACGACCTGTGGCTTTTTTTGTGCCTTAAATGTAAAGTGTTAAATATATATTAAATACTTAAAATCCTGTTACAAATGGCAATTTAGGTAGTCTAATAGGTATATAAATAATAATTTAAAAATGAAAAAGATAACACTAATTTTAGCCGTAGTTTTAAGTTTTACCTACTCCTATAGCGCCACTCAAAAAGCCTATACAAAAACCAAACCTATTGACTCACTTTACATAGCCCAAGAAGCTGATGAAGGCTTTGATTTTGATTACAAATCCTATTTACCGAAAGATTTTCAAGCCTATGATTTAAGCGATAACGAAGCCGATATTTCGCAATGGGTTGATGAAGATGACACAGACGAAGCTTTCGATTTTGACCATACTGCCTATTTACCTGTTGGATTTAATCCTAATAAAGAATTTAACCATTTGTTTTTGAGTACAGTAAAAATGGTAAACGAAGAAGAAGACGCTCCTTTTAATTTTGATATTAAAATCTACACTAAAAAAATGAAAAAAGTATTGGTATCGTTGCGTAAATAAACAAATACCGCCAGCTGTATAGCATTCTATATATTTTAAATTAGTTAACAATTAAGCAGGTAAATATTTATCTGCTTTTTTTAATATATTCAAGTAAATGATGTAATGTAACGACGTCATATCCTTTAGATAATACCATAGGTGATAAGTATTTTAGCTTGCATTCAATTTTAACACTGCCCACAGCGATTAAATAATCAGAACATTCCAAAGTAATTTCGGCAATAACGTTTATTTTTACATTTTTAAATAATTGTTTTTGCAGTATTTTGTAAACGTCATAGTACCCATTCCGCTTCAAAAGTTATTTACCTACGCCATAACGTTTGATGAAGCTGCTGTCCTTCAAGTAGGGATGCGTGTGGTAGTGCCTTTTGGTAAAACAAAACTCTACACGGCTATTGTATCACAGCTTCATCAAGAAGCCCCTAAGGTGTACGAAGCAAAGGCTATTTATCAAATTTTAGATACCACATCCCTTATTACAGAAAAACAATTGACACATTGGCAATGGTTGGCGTCATACTATTGTTGTACACTTGGCGAAGTGCTTAGAGCCGCTTTACCGTCGTCATTATTGTTGGAAAGCGAAACATTGGTTGTTAAAAATCCTTCGTTTAATGATGAAGCCGCCTTAACAGATGACGAATTTCTTATTTTTGAGGCCTTACAGTACCAAAATAATCTCAAAATCAAAGATATAAGTGCTATTTTACAGAAAAAAAATGTTGTCGGCACCATACAGCGTTTGCTTAAAAAAGAGGCTATAGAACTAAAAGAAGCGCTATACGAACAATATAAACCCAAGTTTGAAAAATACCTAAAATTAAATCCGATTTACAGGAAAAAAGAGGCCCTAAATAATTTTTTAGAAAGCCTTAATAGAGCCCCAAAACAACGCCGATTGGTATTGGGTTATTTTGGTTTAAAGCCTAAAAATGATGGATTGATAAGTATTTCTAAGCTTTTAAAACAAGCACAAATAGGAACGGCTGTTTTAAAGACCCTAACAGATAAAGGGTTTTTTGAAATAGTTTACCAACGTGTTGACAGAGTGCAATATAAAGGAGCTATAAGCCCTGTTTTTAAACTTTCTGTCGCACAAGAAAAAGCCTTTAAAGAGATTAATAAAAACCTAGAAATACATGAAGTATGTCTGCTTCACGGCATTACTTCGAGTGGCAAAACCGAAGTATATACACGTTTAATTAAGCAGACCCTAGAAAGCGGTAAACAGGTTTTATTTTTACTTCCCGAAATAGCTTTAACCACACAGCTGATTTATAGATTGCAGACATTTTTTGGTGATAAACTGGCTGTTTTTCATTCTAAATACAGTTTGAATGAAAGGGTAGAAGTGTGGCAACAATTGCTGCAAAAGAGTGTAAAGGCACAAATAATAGTCGGCGCCCGTTCAGCTTTGCTTTTACCCTTTACCGATTTGGGATTGATAATAGTTGATGAAGAGCAAGAAACCTCATACAAACAATTTGACCCCGCACCACGATATCACGCCCGCGATGCGTCTATTGTATTGGCTAAAATTCATCATGCCAAAGTTATTTTAGGCAGTGCCACACCTTCGTTAGAAAGTTTTTACAATGCTGAAAATAATAAGTTTGGTTTGGTAAATCTCACAGAGCGCTATGGTGAAGGTAAGCCTCCCCATATTAAACTTATAGATTTAAAAGAACAGTATAAGAAAAAGACAATGAAGGGCATTTTTTCGACCTATTTGTTAGCAGCTATTGACAAAACACTGCGTCAAAACGAACAGGTTATTATTTTTCAAAACCGTCGTGGTTTTGCCCCTGTTGTCACTTGTACCACCTGTGGTACGACACCTCATTGTCCTAATTGCGATGTGAGTTTAACGTATCATAAGCTCAAACACAATTTGCAATGTCATTACTGTGGGTATGGCGAAGCCATGCCTATTCAATGTAAGGCCTGTGGGAACACCACATTAAATACCAAAGGCTTTGGAACCGAGCAAATAGCCAATGCGCTACAAGAATTTTACCCTGATATTGCTATAGGACGTATGGATTTTGACACCACACGTGGTAAGTATGCCTATCAGAAATTAATAAACGATTTTCAAGAGGGTCAAACCAAAATATTGGTGGGAACCCAAATGTTGGCTAAGGGCTTAGATTTTTCAAAAGTCACTTTGGTAGGAGTAATGTTAGCTGATAGCATGCTAAACTACCCTGATTTTAGGGCTCACGAGCGTAGCTACCAATTGTTACAACAGGTAGCAGGACGTGCCGGCAGAAATAAGCAAGGCCAAGTTGTCATTCAGACCTACAGTCCACAGCATCCCGTTTTACAGCAGGTGTGTAATCACGATTATAACACCATGTACCGAATACAAATACAAGAACGTAGCCAGCACCTGTATCCCCCATACGTTCGGTTGGTAAAAATTATTATCAAACACAAAGATCCACATAAATTGTACAGGGCAAGTTTATGGTTAGATAAACTTTTTAAGCAATTATTTAACAGCTGTGTTTTGGGCCCCAGCGACCCACCGGTTTCGCGTATAAGAAATCAGTATATTAAAACGTTTTTAATTAAACTTCCTAAAAATAAACATTTAGCCAATTCTAAAAATAAAATTTTAAAAGTTAGAAACAGTTTTGAGAGCGTAGCCGAATTTAGATCTGTACGTTTTATAATTGATGTTGATTGCTATTAATTCCTGTTTTTTTAATAAAAACTGAAACATTTAGTACGGTATTTGCGTCTTGTAGTTAAGAGGCACATATAAATATATTTTGAAAGTTATTTCATTGCATAAAAATCAGACACTTTTAATCAAAAAGCTCAGGCAAGAGAATCGTGAGGCCCAAGAGGTTTTGTTTAAGCAATTTTCACCCAAGATGTTAGGTGTTTGCAGGCAATACATTACAGATAGACATAGGGCCGAAGAGTTAATGTTAAACGGTTTTTTAAAAGTTTTTAATAAGCTAACTACCTTTCAGTCTAAAGGTAGTTTCGAGGGGTGGATACGCCGCATTATGATTAACGAATGTCTATCGTACTTGCGCAAGCACGATAGACTGGTTTTTGTAGAAGATACACAAGTGTTTGAAGAGGTCACTTCAGAAAAAGATGAAGAACAAGATATCAGTCCCCTACAGAAATTGGTTGATGCCTTACCAAGTTCTTGGCGTACTGTATTTAATCTTTTTGCGGTTGAAGGCTATAGACATAAAGAAATTGCCCAGATGTTGGGTATAACCGAAATGACTTCAAGATCGCGTTATTTTAAGGCTAAAAAGCAACTACAAGCGGCCTATTTAAACTTAAAAGATATGACTTATGAAAAAGGATATTGAACAATTAATCGTTAAGGATTTTAAACAACGCCACTTAGCAGTCAGTCATAATGCTTTTGACAGACTTATGGATAAAAAACAGCTGTTTGCATCAAAAAGACGCTTAACTCTGTACAAGTATTTAGCTGTAGCGGCCACTGTTTTGCTATTTATTTTTTCACTGTCACTCATAAAAAAACCAGTAACTTCGGTTAAAGACACAGTAACAGAAGTAAATAAAACACCTGTTTTAATTAAAGAAAAAAGAGCTGCTGATTCGGGTTTTAAAGAATCCTTAAATGCATCCGGTTCGTGGGTCGATACGGCCAGCCGTCATAAAGTAAAACATTTACCTGTTTTTAGAATATCGCCCCTATCAAAGTCAGATGTTACTATGGGCACATCAAATAAAGTTGATGTTTTTAGAAATCCGCATTTAAAATTTATTGATAAACCGCTACATATTTCTGATGCTGAATTAAATACTTTATTAACATCCGCTACAGCGCAATTGAAAAATAAAAGTAGCGACAGCTTAAAAGTAAATGCTTTACAAATGCTTTATGATATAGAAATTGAAATAAATAAACCTTTACCCGAAAAAATTATTTTGACACTGAAGTCGGGTTCTAAGACTTTAAAAGATATTATAAACCCAAAAGATAATTAATTATGACACGATATTTATATTTTATAATCGGCTTACTGTTGTTTAATAACCTTAGCATGATGGCACAAGACAAAACATTTGAAGAAAAGGCTAAAGTGCTGAAGTTGAGAATAGAAAAGATAACTTCAGAAGAGCGTAGTCTGCTTAAAGAAACGATTAAAGATATTACAAGACGCTTAAATGCACAAGAAATTACGGCTGAAGAAGCTCAGAAATTGAAAGAAAAAGCGGCGCATAATTCAGCCAAAACCATTCAATCAAGAATTGCACCTATTGAAAAAAGTTTGCAAAACCTTATAAAGAATGATGTAGTTGATAAAACCCTGTACAAAGAAGAGAATTACAAAAGATTCAGCATTGGAGGCTTTGATGTTGACTATACGAAACATTATAATCGTAGGTCTCATAAAAAATACTGGTCTAGGCGGACCCATACTTATACCGTACTTTCTTTGGGTTTAAATAATATAGCCACGAATAATAACTTAGGAGGCATAGACAACTCTGCATTCGACTTTTGGAAGTCGCGCTATATAGAAATAGGTTCAAACAGTAAAACACGAATCTTTAAAAATGGGGGTTTGTTTTATTTTGATTTTGGTTTTTCGTTTATATCTAGCATGTTATATCCCAAACAAAATCAATTTTTTGAAATAAACGGCACAACGACAGACTTAAAAGTTCATTCTGAAAATCTGGATAAATCTAAGTTTAAAAATCTACAATTAATATTTCCCGCTTATTTAGAAATGGATTTTAGCCGTCCTTATCGTGATGATGACCAAATGCGATTTAGGCCTAATCGCGGCTTTAAAATGGGCTTTGGAGGCTTTTTAGGGGTCAACCTTAAAACAAAACAAGTACTTAAATATGATATTAATGATGTTAAGGTACGAGATGTTAAAAAAGGTGATTTTAACGTCAGTAATTTCTTATACGGACTAAATGCCTTTATAGGACACAGAGATACCAGTTTCTTTGTAAGGTACTACCTCAACCCGTTGTTTAAAAACAACAATATCGATCAAAATAACGTGGCTTTTGGCCTGCGTTTTGATTGGTAAAAAACTTTATCTGGAGCTTACATAAGCGGCCAGTTTGTCATTTAACTTTAGTAATTGTACTTTTTCGTTCTTTTTAACAAGTTTAAAAACTCTAATTTCTTTGGTCTGATTGGGCAAACCCCAATGGTAATAAATGGTTGTTTTTAAATAAGTAGGTGTATATTTCTTATTTCCTAAATAAGTGAGATTAACCAACCAATCGCCTTTTTTTAATTTATCGATGAAGAATTCCATTGAAGAATAGCCTTTTGATTTTTCGTCAACAATTATATCTTTATTGGCATAAAAAGAATGTTCAAAAGTATAGGATTGGTTTTGAGGATTTACAAATTCTAGGGCAAAAGCCGCTTCAGAAGTATTCCACTCAAAGACCATTCTGATATCTTTTTTAATGTCTT
>CAZMBM010000019.1:0-23222 GCA_964564475.1 uncultured Flavobacteriaceae bacterium
TTTAGATAATAAATTCGGTACAGGAGAAGCACAACAATTACGTCTGGCTCTTGAAGCGGTAAGCGGTAGAGACCTTAATTGGTTTTTTAACCAGTGGTACTACAGCAACGGACACATCAAGTTAGATGTGTCTTACACTTACGACGCCACGGCTAAAAAAGTGTCTTTGCACTTAAAACAAAACGATAAAACTTTTAAATTTCCTCTAAAAATTGACGTCTATACAGCCGGAGGTGTTAAGCATTTTGATTTGTGGATTGATAAAGAAAAGCGCGATTTAAGTTTTATTATAGACAGCGCCCCTTTAGTGATAGATATTGACCCATCAAAAACTTTGCTTATGCAGGTTACAGATACGTCAAAAACTGTTGCCAATTACAGTTATCAATATACTCATGTAAAGTCTTACGAAGCGAGGAGAGAGGCTATAGAAGCTTTAGAAGATCATCAAGATAACAGTGATGCTTATAAAACGCTGACTTCAGCACTAAATGACAATTATTTTGGCTTGCGTATTTTAGCACTCCAAATTATAGACTTGTCAAAGCCTGATGCCAAAAAGGCCATTAAGATTGTCGATAAATTAGCCAAGAACGACCCTAAAACTTTAGTTCAAGCTAGCGCTATAAAGGCTTTAAGTACTTTGAAAAATAAAAAGCACAAAAAACTATTTATGAATGCCACACAAAGTAAGTCATTTTCGGTACAGTCAAGTGCTATAAGTGCTTTGTTCGAAATTGATAAAGAGATTGCTTTAGAGAAGGCACGTGCATTATCAGACGAATCTAAAAAATATATGGCAGAAGATCTTGTGCCGATGTTTATTAAAGAAAAAGATGAAAGTCAAATGCCATATATAGCGAAGCACTTAATTGGGGGAATGTTTTTTACTCAAGATAAAGAGGTGCAAAAAAGCTATGGTAAGGCTTTTGAGTGGATTGCCGGTTCTGGCAATAAAGGAGCTATTCAGGCTATGATTAATAACTTTGTGAAAGTAGGTAAGCAGTACAAACAGTATGGTGCCGACAAAATGATGTTGCAGTTGATGAATCAGATTATTTTTCTACAAAATAAAAATAACACTGCTGATAATAAAGCTATAATAGATATTGTAAACAAAGGAATTACTAAAATTAAAGAGTAGAAAACCGCTGAAAACAGAAAATATTTTATAGTCCCGTTTTTAAAGGCTGCTTTTTCTACTTCGGGACAGATGTAATAATTTTGCTTCTTATTGGTGTTTTATTATCCATAGTGTGTGGGTATTGTGTTGACAGGCCTCTAAAAAAACATGGCGAAACAATAACAATATCGATAGCTTAAAGGTATTAAAAGGCTTATTGACATTCTTCAATAACATCCAATAATATATGACATCCCTTTTTTAAATCAGCCTTTGAAATATTAAGGGCTGGGGTAATTCTTATGGCCTTGCCCTCAAATAATAACCAAAAAAGAATCAGACCGCGGTTAAGACATTCTAAAATAACTTTCGAAGCAAAGTCAGCATCTTTTACAATCAATGCGAGCATTAAACCTTTGCCGCGAATTTCTTTAATTTCAGGATGCACTAAAAGATGCCTTATAATTTTTTCTTTTTCTTTTACAGAAGCGAGCAGTTTGGGCTTTACAAGTTCTTTTAATGTGGCAAGAGCCGCAGCGGCAATAACGGGATGCCCCCCAAAAGTAGTAATGTGTCCTAATTTTGGATGATTTGATAAAAAACTCATATGTTTGTGAGAAGCTATAAAAGCGCCAATAGGCATACCGCCCCCCAAGCCTTTTCCTACCACAAAAATATCGGGAATCACGTGGTAATTTTCAAAACCAAAAAGCTCTCCTGTTCTGCCAAATCCGGTTTGTATTTCGTCTAAAATGAGTAGGGCACCCACTTTTTGACATCGCATCTTTACCTTTTTGAGATAATTATCTTTTGGTACTATAAAGCCGGCACCACCCTGTATGGTCTCAAGAATAACAGCAGCTGTTTTAGATGTTATTTGGTCTATATCTATTTCGTTATTAAATTCAATAAATTTAACATCCGGAATTAAGGGTCTAAAAGCCCTATTTTGTGCTTCTACACCACACACACTCATAGCCCCTTGGGTATTGCCGTGATAAGCGCCTTTGGCCGCCACTATTTCTGTGCGCCCCGTAAGCCGTTTGGCTAATTTTAAAGCCCCTTCGGTAGCTTCGGTACCCGAATTGGTTAAATAAGTTGTTTGTAATGGAGAAGGGAGGTATTTGGCCAATAACTTGCACAAAGCAAGCTGAGGCTTTTGGATAAATTCACCATATACCATCACATGTGAGTACTTTTCGAGTTGTTTACTAACAGCCTTATTAATTTTTTTATGAGTGTGCCCTAAGCTATTTGCCGATACACCGGCCACAAAGTCTAAATAAGCCTTACCGCTTGTATCGTAAATATAAGCGCCTTTGGCCGAAGCTATTTTAAGCTTAAGCGGATGTGGCGATGTTTGGGCTTGATATTTTAAAAAATCGTTTGGCAAGACCTTTAGTTTTTTGATTTTTTAAATATGTCTTCTTTAGATTTAGGCTGTTCTTCTTCACGCCAGATAAAGCCCCGTAATTTCCGTACATTTTTGGGTAATTTGCTTTCGGGATAAGTTGTGCCATCGGGTGATGTTATAAATTTAACAGTTTGAATTTCTCCCTTTTTTAGCATAAATTGTATTTTACTACAGGTAGATTTATTGATGCCTATCAATTTTTCGTCGTCGTTTCTTAAAAAATACAACACTTCGCTGTTGCCAATAACATCAACTTTTTTTAAGTCGTTGTCAATAAATTTACCTTTTATAAAACGGCCTTTTATTTGGTTAAATCCGGCCGAATCTTTCTGTACTATAAAACCGTTTTTAAAGACTTTAAGACTGTCTAATTTATTGGTTTCTAAATTTTTGGTAAAGATAATGGTGTCTCCCGTAATTTGACTGTCATTTGCCCACAATACAGGGTTTTTATACATAGTTGTAATACCGGTACCGCCATCAGAAAAAATAGAGTCGCATTTGCCTTGTAGGTCGGGTTTATAAAATTTTACATTGTGAAAAGCGCGTATTTTCCTTTTGTCTTTTTTTCCGGTTAAAAGCAAAGTGTCTCCGTGAATAAAAAGAGAATCGGTATCTGATATTATGATGCTCATAGCTCTTTTAACTACCAAAGAGGAGTCTTTTAATTCATAATATTCGGCATAACCACCTTTGGTAATGGTATTGTTTGTGCTGTCTGTTACAATTACATTGCCCGTTGCCGATGAAAAGCTCATAGGTTTATTGTAATATATACTGTCACCTTCAATGGTCTGATTTTTACTTATTATTTTGGCATTTTTTAAAAAATGGGCAACGTCTTTTTTAGTATCGTAAAAGCCGCGTTCACAGTAAATGGTGGTTCCATCGCTTTTTATGGTAGAAGGCCCGTATAAATAAGCCACTTTTGAATTGGTGTAATAATTTAAATGTTCGCTTGTAAGAATATAATTTTTATTTGTTAAAATAACATTCTTTGTTGCCACAAACTTTTTACTTTCAAGATGGTAATACCCAACTTTACTTTTTAAAGTATTTGTAGAGTCTATTATAGTACCATTGTCATTGTAATATAAAATTTGATTATTTCTATCAAAATTTAAAGTATCTGTAAGTAATAAGACAGATTTATCTTTAAGTCTGACATTGCCCCACGAAGTGGCCAATCTTGTATTGCCGTTATAGTTACTGTAATTACTTGTTTGGCTAATAGTATCGCCCTGATTGATGATAACGTTGCCAATAGCTTTTAAAAAGTTGGTCTTTTTGTATTGGATGGCTTTTTTGCATTTTAAAGAGATTCCCTGATGTATAACATGTACGTTACCTAACAGTATGGTAGCGCCCGGATATTTTGCCTCGTCGACAAATGTATTGTCGGCATGAACAACTTTAATACGCTTTTCTTGAGAAAACACGCACAAAGTCACAAAAGAAAATATAAATAAAAAATAAATTTTAAGCATCATTATGTAAATGACAAAACTACTTAAATTAGTTGTATTTAGGCCTTATCTTAAAATAGTTTGCTTTCTGTCGGGGCCTACAGAAACTATTTTAACGGGAACGTCAACAAATTCTTCAATAAACTTTATATAAGACAGTAAGTTTTGTGGCAATTCATCAGCTGATGTCATTTTGGTTAAATCGGCTTGCCAACCTTTAAACGATGTGTAAACAGGTTCAATATCCCCGTCATTAATTGAGTAAGGTAAGTTGGTGACTTCTTTACCTTTATAGATGTAAGAAGTACAGGCTTTAAGTGTTTTAAAACCCGATAATACATCGGCCTTCATCATCATAAGTTGAGTGGCACCATTTATGCGAACCGCATATTTTAAAGCCACTAAATCAAGCCAACCACAGCGACGGGGACGTCCTGTTGTCGCACCAAATTCTTGTCCCACTTTACCCATAGCTTTGCCATCATCATCAAAAAGCTCTGTCGGAAAAGGTCCTGAGCCCACCCGCGTGACATAAGCTTTAAAGATGCCAAAAACTTCGCCAATGGCATGGGGTGACACTCCTAAACCGGTACAAGCCCCGGCAGCTGTTGTATTAGACGACGTGACAAAAGGGTAGGTGCCAAAATCAATGTCTAATAAAGAGCCCTGAGCGCCTTCGGCCAATATACTTTGGTCATTTTCAAGGGCTTCGTACAAATAAGTTTCGCTATCTATAAAAGTAAGTGTTTTTAACAGTGCAATAGCTTCGAAAAATTCTTCTTTAAGTTCTTGTAAATCATATTCTAAATCGACATTATAATAGGATAACAGGCTCAGGTGCTTTTTAGTAAGAGCCTCAAACTTATCTTTCCAGTTGTCTAATTCTAAATCGCCAATACGCAAACCATTCCTACCTGTTTTATCCATATAGGTAGGGCCAATACCCTTTAAGGTAGAGCCAATTTTGAGTTTTCCTTTTAAGGCTTCAGAGGCGGCATCAAGCAGTCTGTGTGTGGGTAAAATAAGATGTGCTTTACGTGAAATAAAGAGCGTTTGTTTATAGTCAATATTGTGTTTAGATAAATTTTCGAGTTCTTTTTTAAAAATCACAGGATCTATTACCACACCATTTCCAACAACATTTATAGCTTTCTTGTGAAAGATACCCGATGGGATGGTATGTAAAACGTGCTTCTGATTTTCGAATATAAGCGTATGTCCGGCATTGGGCCCCCCTTGAAAGCGGGCAATAATGGCATAGTTTTTTGTGAGTACATCAACAATTTTTCCTTTTCCTTCGTCACCCCATTGCAGGCCCAGTAGTAAATCTACTTTCATTTTTCAGTTTTTTTATCAGGTTGTTTTTTAGTGGCATAAAAATATAGCGCATGCTTATGTATGGTCACATTAAATACGTCTTCTATACCTTTTTTTATGTTTTGAATTCTCGGATCGCAAAATTCTATCACTTCTCCGGTATCGGTTAAAATGAGATGGTCGTGCTGACTGTCAAAATAACATTTTTCGTAATGTGCTTGATTTTGCCCAAACTGATGACGTCTTACCAAACCGCACTCTAAAAGCAATTCTACCGTATTGTAAAGTGTTGCCCTACTCACCCTATAATTTTTATTTTTCATCAAGATGTACAACGATTCTATATCAAAATGTTCTTCTTGATTGTAAATTTCGTGTAATATAGCGTAGCGCTCAGGTGTTTTTCTGTGCGAATTCTGATTTAAATAAGCGGTAAATACATTTTTAACGATGTCTTGATTTGTCAAATTTTCCATTACTTACAAGAATTCTGTACTACAAAAATACGGTTAATATTATGGTTAAAATTGAACGAAGACTAAAAAAATTAACAACTTGTAAACAGTACTATTCTAAAATACGTTTTACTTTTTCAACGCCTTCTATTTTTTTTATTTTATCTATTAATTTATTTAATTGGGCAATATTTTTGACCTTTACGGCAATCTTTCCTTCAAAATGCCCCCGAATTCCCGAAATATTTAAACTCTGAATATTTATATTCATATTGTCTGAAATGACTTTAGTCACTCTGTTTACAAGACCTTTGTCATCTACACCCGTAATAAGAATGATGCATTTAAACTCTTGCTGGCTAGAGTCAATCCAATGGGCTGTCATTATTCTGTAGGCATAGCGGGCTTGTAAACTTACGGCATTTGGGCAATCTTTTTTATGGACTTTAATACCATCGTTAATAGTGACAAATCCAAAAACTTTATCACCGGGTATGGGATTACAACATTTTGATGTTGTGTAATCGAGACGTTCTTCGCCAGGACCAAAAACAAGTATATCGTATTTTGACGTGAGTTCGTCTTGGTTATGACTCGGGTCGGGTTTGTGGGCTTTCCGTCTGATTTTATTTTTAAAGAAATTGTAAAAAGCATTGTTGTGAAGGCTGGCATAATCTTTTAACTGTTTGTTTTCTATAGAGCCATTTCCTATACGATAAAATAAATCTAAACTGGTTTTGAGCTTAAAATAGTTAACCAACTCGTTTACTATTTTTTCGTTTAAAGTAATTTTTAAATGCCGTAACTTTCTGGTTAAAATCTCTTTTCCTTCTTCGGCGATGTGTTTTTGTTCGAGTTTAAGAGCGCTTTTTATTCTAGATTTGGCTCTTGCCGTCACTACAAAGTCGAGCCAACTCAATTTAGGTTTTTGATGTACAGAGGTTATAATTTCAACTTGATCGCCACTTTTTAGCTCTCTGCTTATGGGAACCAACTTACCATTAACCTTAACGCCACGGCATTTCATTCCGACCTCTGTATGAATAGCAAAAGCAAAATCAAGGCCTGTGGCACCTTTTGGTAGAGATTTTATATCGCCTTCGGGTGTAAAGATGTAAATTTCTTTAGAATAGAGATTTAATTTAAATTGTTCCACAAAATCTACAGCATTTACATCGGGATTCTCAAGTGTTTCTTTTAATTTATTCAGCCAATCTTCCAAACCATTATCAGGTTCATTTCCGTGCTTATATTTGTAATGAGCAGCATAACCCTTTTCGGCAATTTCATCCATGCGTTCAGAGCGGATTTGCACTTCAACCCAACGTCCTGATTTACCCATAACTGTAATATGTAACGATTCGTAGCCGTTTGATTTGGGTTGTGATATCCAATCACGAAGACGTGCAGGGTTGGGTATAAAATTATCTGTAATGATAGAATAAATTTTCCATGCATCAAATTTTTCATTGCCTTCTGTACTCTTGTAAATTATTCTGATGGCAAATTTATCGTAAACCTCTTCAAAACTCACACCCTGATTGAGCATTTTGCGTCTTATCGAATAAATAGATTTGGTACGACCTAAAATTTTGTATTTAAAGCCTTCTTTATTAAGTGAGGCCCTAACAACATTGGTGAATTTTGTGATATAAGCTTTCTGCTCTTCTTTACTCTCTTTTATTTTATTCGAAATATCATTGTAAACTTCGGGTTCTGTGTATTTTAAGCCTAAATCTTCTAGCTCTGTTTTTATGTTGTAAAGACCCAAGCGGTGTGCTAGAGGGGCATAAATATAGAGCGTTTCTGAGGCAATTTTAACCTGCTTGTCGGCCGGCATAGACTGCATAGTACTCATATTGTGCCACCTGTCGGCTATTTTTATTAAAATAACTCTTACATCGTCATTTAATGTTAAGAGCATTTTTCTAAAATTTTCTGACTGAACCGAAATATTTTGATCTTTTTTAAGATGAGATATCTTGGTTAATCCGTTTACAATTTTAGCAATAGTTTCGCCAAAGAGTTGTTCGATATCGGCTAAAGAATAGCGCGTATCTTCAACCACATCGTGTAAAAGAGCCGCGGCAATAGATTTGGCACCCAAACCTATATCATTCGCCACAATCTTAGCCACTGCAATGGGATGAAAGATATAGGGTTCTCCACTTTTGCGTCGTTGGTTTTTGTGGGCATCTGCAGCCAGATCAAAAGCTTTGCGAATCAATTTTTTATCACTCTTAGATAAAGTTTGATAGGAGTTTTTGAGCATATTTTTATATGCCAGTGCTATAGCCGCTTTTTCTTCTTTTAAAGTCGCTTTGTATGCCATAGTTTAAAAGTATGACAAAGAAAAGTAATACACAAGTTTTAGACTTTCTTTTGTTTTAAATTTTGGATGCGCTGTAATAAGGTAGGATGTGAGTAATTTAAAAAAATGTAAAATTTATGAGGTGTTAAATTACCCAAGCTGGTTGCCGATAATTTTTTGAGCGCTGAAATTAAATGATTGGCATAGCCGAATTCTTTGGCATAATTATCGGCTTGATATTCAAACTTTCGCGATAATATATTCATTAATAAGCCGGTTAGAACAGATATGGGCGTGTAGAGTACTATAAATATTATAAAACCTATATGAAAACTGGCTTGTTGTACCCCCAAGGCTTGAGCTAAAAGAGGATTATTGATAAAAAGAGATAATAAATACAGCGTAAAACCTGTTAGCAGAATTGACAAAATCATATTATAAACAATGTGCTTTTTTTTATAATGGCCAACTTCATGAGCGAGTACTGCGGCAATTTCATCGTCAGACAAGTCTTTCAAAAGCGTGTCATAGAGGACAACTTTTTTAGTTTTCCCAAAACCCGAAAAATAAGCATTGGCTTTGGTAGAACGTTTAGAGCCGTCAATTAAAAAAATAGCTTTTAAATTAAAACTTACTTTTTTAGCAAATTCTTCTAAAGTTGTCTTGAGACTTCCTTCTTCTAAAGGGGTGAGTTTATTAAACAGCGGTACAATTAGTTTTGTATAAAATAAATTCATAAAAAGGCTGAATACAGCTATAAAAGCCCAAGTATAAATCCAAAAAGTAGTTGGAAATAATTGATAAAACCACAATATAATAGCAAGCACAAAACCACCAATGATAAGACTGAGCAGTAAACTTTTTAAAGTGTCTTTTACAAACAGCATTTTGGTCATTTTATTAAAGCCAAAGCGCTCTTCTATTACAAAAGTATGATAATAGCTAAAAGGCAGGGCCATAAGAGTATTTGAGATGTAAATGATACCAAAATATAACATACTTATAACAAGTGTACTGTCACTAAAATGACGTACCCAACTATCTAACCATTTAAAACCGTCGAAAAGGACAAAAAGTATAAGGACTACGAACGAAAAGCTTGATTGTAACAAATCAAACTTGTAATTTACTTGCTTGTATTGTTGAGATTTCCTGTACTTTTCGTCTGTGTAAACTTCTTTTAAGTCATCCGGAACAGGGTCGTTAAAATGTTTAGAATTTAAATAATTGGCCGTTTGATCCAGTATAAAATTTAAAACAAGAATCGATACGAAAATAATAAAGAGAAGATGTGGCGTCATAGTTTATTTAAATTGCCTTTGGCGTTTGGCTTCAAAAATTAATATGGCGGCAGAGACTGAGACATTCATAGAATCTATTTTACCTTGCATAGGTATGATAATATTTTGAGTAGCCGCTTGTATCCAATCTTTTGATAAACCGCTGTCTTCTGTACCAACAACAATAGCGGTTGGTTTTGTAAAATTCTGTAAATGATAAGGTTTTGAATTCTTATTTAAAGTAGCACAATAAATATTAATGCTGCTATTTTTCAAGAAATTAATACAATTTTCTGTAGTATCTACAGCAATTTGATTGGTGAAAAGACAGCCCACACTAGAACGAATACAGTTGGGGTTGTACAAATCGGTTTTAGGGTTGGCAATAATAACGGCATCGAGTTTGGCCGCATCGGCAGTGCGCAGTAGCGCCCCAATATTACCGGGTTTTTCTATAGATTCAGCCACCAAAATAAGGGGCTTATCGGTATTGAATTTTAAATTAGAGAGCCTATGACTTTTAGATCTACCCACAGCAATAACACCTTCTGTTGAATCGCGGTAAGCCAATTTGTTATAAACAGTACGATTTACTTTTATCAGATTGATACCGGTCTTATTTTTTGTGGATAATAACGCTTCTAAAGTGTTTTGTGAGATTAAATCGGTTTGAAATAATAAAGTCTCAATCTCATAAGCACTTTCCAACGCAAAGTTTAATTCGCGCAAGCCTTCAAAAATAAACAATCCCGAACTTTTGCGATTTTTAGATTTTTCTTTTAGCAATACCAAACTTTTAATATAGGGGTTTTGCGGGCTGGTAATCTCTTTTATCATAGCGCAAAAATACTAAAAAAAGCCACCCTTTCGGATGGCTTTTAGAATTACAGAAAATGACACTAAATTATTTTCCGTGATATTTTTTCATATAGCGTCGGTATAAAACTTTTTGATGTGAATCTAAGCTAATATCACGTCCTTGTATAAAAGCTTTTTCGGCATTGTTGGTACGCATATCGAGGGCATCGCCGGTCGAGATAAAAAGTGTGGCATCTTTGCCCACTTCAAGGCTGCCAATACTTTTATCCATGCCTAAAATTTTAGCATTGTTAAGTGTGATAAGGGCAACACCTTGCTCATAAGATAAACCGTATGCCACAGCAGTACCGGCATAAAAAGGAAGATTACGGGTGCTGGCTCGTTCCATTTGCCCCGACGTTTGCAAACCTACCAAGAGGCCGGCATCTGTCAAAATTTTTGGCAATCTAAAAGGTAAATCAATGTCTTGATCGGCACTTGTTGGTGTAGAATGGATACGCTTTAAAAGAACAGGAATGTTGTTTTGTTTTAACAAATCGCTCACTTTATAAGCGTCATAACCCCCAACAAGCACCATTTTTTTAATATGATGTGTATTGATAAATTTTACGGCATCACTAATCTCCTGCATATTATTTGTGTGAACAAAGAGACGTTTATGACCGTTAAAAAGACCTTTTACAGCCTCAAATTTTAAGTTTTTTTCTGAGGCTTTTGTCTTGCTGTAAGCCAAGGCATTGCTATAAAATGCGTCGAGCTGATTTATTTGTTTGTTGTAATTTTTGTTAGGCATTATTTTACCGGCATTTGGGCCTCTGAAAGAACGTCTGAAAGAAGACGGCCAGTTCATGTGAACACCATCGTCTTCTTTTAAAATAGCGTCTTCCCAATTCCAAGCATCTAATTGTACTACAGATGAGGTTCCTGAAATAAGACCGCCTCTGGGGGATATTTGCGCCATTAAAACACCGTTAGGGCGCATAGATTCTACAATTTTCGATTCGGTGTTATAGGCTATAATGCTTCTGACATTCGGATTTATATCACCGCGTTCTTGGAAATCGCGCGTGGCACGAACGGCATTAATTTCAGCCAAACCAAGTGTTGTATTAGGGGCGATAAACCCGGGGTAAACATCTTTTCCTGTGGCGTCAATTACCAGATTGTAATTGGCTTTGTTGGCAGAAGCAGCACTGCCTACATAATTTATTTTACCATTGGCAAAACCAATAGCGCTGTTTTTAATAGCTGTTCCGTTACCAATATGTGCTGTAGCACCTACAATGAGGACACTTTTAGTCTCTTTACCGGCAGGTGTTTGTTGTGAAAAAATTGTGGCCGTTACAAATAATAGAACGGCTAAAATGGATTTTATATTTAATGGTTTCATAAGGTCTTTTTTAGTCGTTTAAAGCGTTATAAACATCAATACTCTCGCAGGTATAATACATTTTATCCTTTTTAAAAGGCACACGTGTTTTCGCGCCTTTTCTTTTAGCCGATAACATCATATTAATGAGTGTGTTTCTGCGTTTTTGATCGTTTTTTACCATCTGTTTGTCTTTTTCATAATCAAAATAGATGGTTCCTTCTATTATTGTTTTTTCAGCATGGGCGTAAACAGAAAGTGGATGAGCACTCCACAGTACCACATCGGCATCTTTGCCTACTTTGATACTCCCCATTTTATCGTCGAGATGTAATAGTTTAGCAGGGTTTAACGTGACGAGTTTCCACGCCTCTTCTTCACTCATATTGCCATATTTAACCGATTTGGCCGCTTCTTGATTCAAACGTCTGGCCATTTCTGCATTATCAGAATTAATGGCCACAGTAACACCAACACTACTCATGATAGTAGCGTTATAAGGTATGGCATCATTAACTTCGTATTTATAAGCCCACCAATCTGAAAATGTTGAGCCGCCAGCACCGTGTGCTTTCATTTTGTCGGCCACTTTATAGCCTTCTAAAATATGGGTAAAAGTATTTACTTTAAAGTTAAATTTATCGGCCAAGTGCATCAACATGTTTATTTCTGATTGCACATATGAGTGACAGGTAATATAGCGCTGATTGTTTAAAATTTCGGCCAAGGTTTCGAGTTCAATATCATAACGAACCGGAATACCTTTTTTCTTTTTGGCGTCGTATTCTTTGGCGCGTGTAAAGTAATCCATATACACCTGTTCAACACCCATACGGGTTTGAGGGTAGCGTATGGTGGCATTATCGCCCCAGTTAGATTGTTTTACGTTTTCGCCTAAGGCAAATTTTATAAATTTAGGTTGATTTTTCAAGATTAAGTCCTCGGGTAAGCCACCCCATTTTAATTTTATAATAGCGCTTTGTCCACCTATTGGGTTGGCAGAACCGTGTAAAATTTGAGACATCGTAACGCCGCCTGCCAAGTTTCTGTAGATACTTATGTCATCTGAATTTATAACATCTTGAATACTGACTTCGGCACTGCTGTTATGACCGGCTTCATTGATGCCCTCACCGGCTATATGTGAGTGTTCATCAATAATACCGCTGGTGAGATGTTTACCGGTACCGTCAATAATTAAGGCTTTTTTTGATTTTAAATTTTTACCGATTTTGGCTATTTTGCCTTCTTTTAAAAGCACATCGGTATTTTTTAAAATACCTTCTTTTTCATTTGTCCAAACGGTCACGTTTTTAATTAAAATAGTCTGTTGTTTAGGACGAGTTGTATAACCAAAGGCACTGTTAGGGAAACTAACAGCCAAGACCTCGTTTTGAGAATCTTTGTGACTCTTTTTAGATTTCTTTTTACTGTCTTTAGCAATTTGTTTGATAAATCGTGCCGATGTCTCTGTACCGTCATAAAGTGTAGCCAAGCCCTTTTGGATACCATTTTTACCAACCATAGCGCTTATTCTGTTGAATCCTTTTTTAGCACCGGCTTTAAAGTTAATAGATATCCATCCGTTTTTATAAGTCAGTTTGGCTTGTAGTTTGGTGCTGTCTTGTTTCAAACTTATTTTAGGCTGACTGACCTTACTGCCCGATAGGGTCATTTTATAACTTGTATTACCAAGGTTTAAAGTATAATCTCCATTAATAGGTACGATATCTTTGTTATTTATGACGTTTTTGTGCCCTTGAGTCCAGTTTTCATAAAGTATGGTATTCTTGTTAAAAATATCGCCGGATGTAATTAAAAAGTTAGCCCACATACCTTTGTCTAAAGAACCTATTTCGTTCTGTTTGCCTATAAAAGTGGCGGGTTGTGTGGTTAAAGCTTCTAATGCTTTGGTTTTATCCAAACCATTTTTTACAGCTTTTATTAAGTTTGATTTAAAGCTACTTGCATTTTTTAAGCCGCTAAAAGTAAGTGCAAAAGGAATATTGTTTTGCGCCATAACAGCCGGGTTTGTAGGGGCTTGATTCCACTTTAACATGTCGGCCAAACTGACCTTAGAAGCATTGATAGGGTTACTCACATCAAAGGCAGAAGGAAAGTTTATGGGAATAATATAATTGCTGTTTGTGTTTTTAATAGCGTCAATTATTTGGTATTCATCGCCACCACCTTTTATTATAAATTTGTAGTTGAATTCTTTGGCAATTTTAGCGGCACGTAAATCGTTTAATTTTTTACCTGCATCAAAAATACGCGGTAGATTTTCATTGGCAATTAAGGCATCTAAAGACATATCGTTCATGTCTTTGTGTGTTTTATACCAACGGGCATCATAAAACATTTGACGTAAAAGAGCCATCATACCCATTAATGAGGTAGGGTAGAATTGTTTTGAAGCGGCATTTCGTGTAAAACCAAAGTCCTGAGTGGCCTTTTTAGCGATAACGCGTATGTGGTTATTATCAAATTTATTTAAAGCTACCAACACTGAGTTTCCACGAGCAATGGCATCTTTCCTATTGCTCAGTACCACACCGAATCCGGCATTTAATAATTTTTTAGCACTTTTTGAATCGTACTTAAAATGATTTACAGCATTATTTTCTGTGACGATGTGTTCGTCCCAATAATAGCCGTCTTGTTTGCTGTCGTATTGCAGGGCGTTAAAGAAATTAAAGCCTTCTTTCTTTGATTTTTTAATACCGAAATCACTGTATAAATCAATAAAAGAGGGATAAATAGATTTGCCTTTCAAATCGATTATAATACTGTTTTTGGGGATGCTGACAGTAGTGCCGGCATTAACCACTTTGCCATCTTTAATGAGCAGAGTGCCATTTTTAATAATACGAGTAGGTGTGACAAAAATCTTGGCATGTGTAAAGGCCGTGTAATTGTGAGAGGTCGCTTTTATTTCCGAATTAGTGGGGAAATACTCCTGTGCTTTTAGGCCTGTTGTGATGCCTAATAATACAAGAAAAAGAAAGAGCTTTTTCATAGATTGAGAATGATTAGTTGAATTATGAGGGGTTAAAGATAGTCGTTACGACTTCCGGCGAGATAAAATAATTAAAAATTAACACATTTTTAAGATTTATTTAACGGTTGTCTCTTGTGATAAGCAATCAATAATTTCACAATACCCGAATAGCTTTTAATACCGTCTGTTTGTTTATTGACCTTTAAAAAGGAGTCATAGAAAGATTCAAATAAAGGTGTTGTAGGGTTTCTATGGGCTTTCCAAAAACGATAATTTTCTGCATAATTTTTTAATATACCTTTGTTAATTCTCGCCATTTGTTTCTTGTATAGTCCTGCGTCGTTATGACGTAAATCACTTAATGTATAACTTAAAGCAACCAAATAACCCGAGAATTGTACAAAGGCATCATCACTGTTAATACAGGCCAGATAACCCACAAAATTGGCCTCTTGCTCGGGTGCAAACCCCAATTGATGTGCCACTTCATGCGAAGCCGTAAAAGGTATATACGATTTTACGATATTGCTGTTGACTTGTGCTTCGGCGGTAAATGGATTGTAGTAACCGGCGTAACCCATATAACTGAGGGGCGTGCTGTACAACGAAAATTTTATACTTGGGTTATTATAAGTAAAGAAAGGATAATTAGTTGCTAATTTTGAATAACCAAAGGTACTTTTTAATAAAATCTCTTTCTTACTGTCTGGTGAGACTACTTTTAGGGTGTCGTTTTTAGCTAATTTTATCTGTAAAGTATTTACCTTATTAATAAGTTGTGTCGTTAAATGGTTTAGAGACTGTGTATTTGTATTGGCCAAATTGAGGTTTAAAGATTTATACAAAGGAACTTTGGCGTAATTCAAACCCCAAAAAAGATAAAAGCAAAAATAAAGAACAGACACAAGACTCGTTAGCTTTAAAATATAATACTTAGATTTTTTTTTGAAAAACAGCCTTAAATAATTGAGTGAAACAAAAAACAAGACAGTATAAAACACATCGCCTACAGAAATAGGTATAAACCCGGTTAATTTTCTGATAAAACCGACTAATAAATTGTAAAAATTGTTGTAAAAACTATTTTGAGAGAGACTAAAATGTCTTAAAGCAAAATAAATAAAGAGTATTTGAAAGGGTAATAAAAGGCTTAAAGCTTTATATACAGTATGTCTTCTCATTTTTACTAAAAAGACCAAATTATAAAAGTTTTTCTTATTAACATAATTTTGATATTATTAACATTTTAGTGTGTAAAATAATATTGTAACTTAGAGCCCTAAACTGCTTTTAAAAGTTACATTTGTTTAATGGAAAAACTTAAAAAAATAAGACCGGCACAGACAAGAAAATCGTCTGTTATAAACCTAGAAACGGGCAAATTGCCACCACAGGCCTTAGATTTAGAAGAAGCTGTTTTAGGAGCTATGATGATTGATAAAAAAGGAATTGATGATGTTATTGATATTTTGCATCCCGATGCCTTTTACAAAGAAGCCCACCAAAGAATTTATGCCGCTATTATTAAACTGTTTGAAACCTCTCAACCTGTAGATTTGCTCACGGTTTCTAATCAGTTACGTGCTCAAGCCGATTTAGACTTTGTTGGGGGTGATTTCTATTTAATTGGTCTTACGCAAAAAGTATCGTCTTCGGCTCATGTCGAGTTTCACGCACGTGTTATTCTTCAAAAATATATCCAACGCCGCTTGATAACCATTTCTAATGAAATTATTAAAGAATCGTATGACGAAACGGTCGATGTATTTGATTTACTGGACGATGCCGAAAGTAAATTATTTGAAGTGACCCAAGGAAACCTCAAAAAGAGTTCAGAAAAAGCAGAAAGTTTGGTCTCTCAGGCCTTAGAAAAAATTCAAGAAATTTCTAATAAAGAGGGGATGAGTGGCGTACCTTCAGGTTTTTATAAGGTTGATGAAATAACCTCTGGATGGCAACCTTCAGACTTGATTATTATCGCGGCACGTCCCGGTATGGGTAAAACAGCCTTTGTGATGTCTATGGCCAAAAATATTGCCATAAAATTCAATCAAGGTGTTGCTATTTTTTCACTTGAAATGTCATCGGTGCAACTTATAACACGTATGATTTCTAGCGAAACCAATTTAACCTCAGAAAAATTGCGTAAAGGAAACCTATTGGCACACGAATGGGAACAACTCAACGTTAAAGTTAAAGATTTGTCAAATGCGCCTATATTTATTGACGATACCCCTTCATTGTCAATTTTCGATTTACGCGCCAAAGCACGCCGATTGGTATCGCAACACGACATAAAAATTATTATTATTGACTATTTGCAATTAATGACATCGGGAACCAATAACAAATCGGGCAATCGCGAGCAAGAAATTTCAACCATTTCTCGAAATTTAAAAGCTTTGGCAAAAGAACTCGAAGTGCCTGTTATAGCCTTATCGCAATTATCACGTGCCGTTGAAACGCGCGGAGGGTCAAAACGCCCTTTGTTATCCGATTTGCGTGAGTCGGGCGCCATTGAACAAGATGCCGATATTGTGTCGTTTATTTACCGTCCTGAATATTACAAACTGACAGAATGGGATGACGAAGGACGTACACCGTGCGAAGGCCAAGCCGAATTCATTATTGCCAAGCACAGAAATGGTGGCTTAGACAGTATCCGACTAAAATTCATAGGTCATTTGGCACAATTTGCCGATTTAGAAGAAGAATTTGCCACAGAGTACCAATCTAAAATGAATGATTTTACAACATCACAACACCAAGCAAATCCGGATGAAGCCTTTGGAATTGACGATATTGATGATGGAGATACGCCCTTTTAATCTTTTGTAGTATGACGAAAATTCGTTTTGTTTTGGTATTTGTTTTTTGTTTGGCTCTTAAAAGTGCTTTTGCGTCATATATCCTCATTCCTATGGATGCCGATTCGCAAAAGAATCATTTAAAAGCTTATGGGATTACCTTTTTATCCCTCCAAAAACACCATAAAGTACAGTGGTTGCTCAATTACAGAGGCGGTTCCTTTTTGTTGGAAGATATTAAAGAATTTAGAGAGGCTTGTACAATAAGAGGTGTGTCTTATGAGGTCATCAGTAATGATAAAGCCATGGCTATCTTACAAGAAATTAAAAGCCCTTCCCAAAATATGGATGCGGTTTTATTAGAAAAAGCTCCTAAAATAGCAGTATATTCTCCCAAAGAGAAAAAACCTTGGGATGACGCCGTAACGATGGTTTTAACCTATGCCGAAATACCTTATGATATTGTTTACGATGAAGAAATTTTAAATGACGTTTTGGTAAAATACGAGTGGTTACACTTGCATCACGAAGATTTTACAGGGCAGTTCGGAAAATTTTACGGAGCCTACCGTACCGCCCCTTGGTATATTAAAGAAAAACTGGAAGCCGAAGCCCTTGCTAAAAAATTGGGATTTAAAAAAGTCTCTCAAGAAAAGTTGGCTGTAGCCAAACGTATTCGCGATTTTGTTTTTGGTGGTGGCTTTATGTTTGCTATGTGTTCGGCTACCGATAGTTTTGATATAGCCCTTTCTGCCGAAGGTGTTGATATTGTAGAATCGATGTTTGACGGAGACCCTTCTGATAGAAACTATCAAGAAAAAATAGATTTTTCTAAAACATTTGCTTTTACAAACTATGTTTTAGAGCGCAACCCATTAAAATATGAATACTCTTCAATTGATATGACTTCTAAGCGTCATGTTTTGAGGACAGAAGATTATTTTATGCTGAAAGATTTTTCGGCCAAATGGGATCCCGTTCCCACCATGCTTTGTCAAAACCATACACAATTGGTAAAAGGTTTTATGGGACAGACCACATCTTTTGATAGTAAAACTATAAAACCCAATGTATTGGTGATGGGTGAAAACCAAGTGAACCAAGAAGCCAAATACATTCATGGGGTAGAAGGTAAAGGTATGTTTACTTTTTACGGTGGTCATGACCCCGAAGATTATCGCCATCGTGTGGGTGATCCTAAAACAGAATTGGCCTTACATCCAAACTCCCCCGGCTACCGTCTTATTTTAAACAATGTATTGTTTCCTGCGGCTAAAAAGAAAAAACAGAAAACCTAATGTAGAGTGTTCAATGGTTCTCTATTCTCTACTCAGTTTTCGTTTTTCACATTCTGCGTTTTGACCATTTGGAATTTTGGATTGTTAATTCTTTGACCTCTTTTCTTTTTGTTTAAAACTCTTTTAATATTTTAAAAACTATAGGTGTTTATTTCTTTTAATTCGTTTATTTTTGTCACAAATTAATACATTTTATGGCTACAACAGCTCAATTGCAAGATTTTACCCAACAAGTTCGACGCGATATAGTACGCATGGTACACGCTGTACAATCTGGACATCCAGGCGGGTCGTTAGGTTGTGCAGAATTCTTTACAGTTTTATATCAAGAAATTTTAGAACACAATACAGATTTTAAAATGGATGGCGCGGGTGAAGACCTTTTCTTTTTATCAAACGGTCATATTTCGCCCGTTTATTACAGTGTCTTAGCCAGAAGTGGTTATTTTCCTGTTAAAGAGTTGGCAACTTTTAGAATTCTCAATACGCGTTTGCAAGGACATCCCACAACACACGAAGGTTTACCGGGGGTGAGAATTGCTTCCGGTTCTTTAGGTCAAGGTCTGTCTGTTGCTATTGGCGCCGCACAAGCTAAAAAACTGAATAATGATAAGCATTTGGTGTATACTTTGCATGGCGATGGCGAATTGCAAGAAGGGCAGATTTGGGAAGCTGTGATGTATGCTGCGGGTAAAAAAGTAGATAATATTATCGCTACGGTAGATTATAACGGGCAACAAATTGATGGCAGTACAGATGATGTGATGCCTTTAGGCGATTTAAAAGCAAAATTTGAAGCCTTTGGTTGGGACGTTGTTGAAGTAAAACAAGGCAATGATATAGAAAGTATTTTAAAAGGTATGGCCACCGCCAAAGCATTGACTGGCAAAGGCAAACCTGTCTGTGTTTTAATGCACACGGTAATGGGAAATGGTATAGATTTTATGATGCACACACATGCCTGGCATGGCAAACCACCAAGTGACGAACAACTTGAAAATGCCCTGTCTCAAAACCCTGAAACTTTAGGAGATTATTAAGAGTTTAAGATTAGAAATTTATTTATTTTCGACAAATATTTTGTCAGGTTAAACCTTCCTTAAATTTAGGAAGAGACCTTTTCATAATCTCATTGAAAATCAAATAACACATGAAAATAGGTATAGTTTGCTATCCAACTTTTGGCGGTAGTGGTGTCGTGGCAACAGAATTGGGAATGGCCTTGGGTATTAAAGGACATGAGGTTCATTTTATTACTTATCACCAGCCGGTACGACTTAATTTTTTAACTAAGAACGTTTATTTTCATGAAGTTTTTGTAGAAGAGTACCCGCTTTTTGAATACCAACCCTATGAACTCGCCTTATCCAGTAAAATGGTAGCCATTGTTGAACGTTATCACTTAGATATATTACATGTACATTACGCCATTCCGCATGCCTATGCCGCTTTTATGGCAAAGCAAATGCTTAAGACGAAAGGGATAGATATTAAAGTTGTTACAACATTACACGGGACAGATATTACCTTAGTGGGAAGTCATCCCATTTATAAAAAAGCAGTAGAGTTTAGTATTAATAATTCTGATGTAGTTACCACGGTTTCTAAAAGCTTAAAAGAAGATACCTTGCGCTTATTTGACATAAAAAAGGATATAAAAGTTATCAGTAATTTTATAGATTTAAGTAAATATCCCGAGCGTACTGCCGAAGAGTGTCAACGTATATCCTTGGCAAATTTAGATGAGCGTATTGTAGTGCATATCAGTAATTTCAGACCTGTAAAACGTTTAGAAGATGTTGTGTTGATTTTCGAAAAGATCTTACAAAAAACACCAGCCAAGTTATTGTTGGTTGGAGAAGGTCCCGAAAGAGAAAAAGTCGATATTTTAATCAAAAAATTAAAAATACGCGATAAGGTTTTGTTTTTAGGAAACAGTCAAGAAGTAAATAAGATTTTGTGTTATGCCGATTTATTTCTATTACCTTCAAAAACAGAAAGTTTTGGTTTGTCGGCTTTAGAAGCTATGGCGGCAAAAACACCGGTTATTTCTTCCAATACCGGCGGTTTACCCGAAGTAAATGTAAACGCTGTCACAGGGTTTTTAAGCGATGTAGGTGATATAGATTCAATGGCTGAGAATGCTCTCAAAATATTTGAAAGCGAGGCGACTTTACAAAGTTTTAAACAACGTGCTTTTGAACATGCGAAAAAATTTGAATTGGGAAAAATATTGCCGCAATACGAATCTGTTTACAGGATAGTAAAAGAAGGATGCTGTTAAGAGCAGTAAAGCACAAGAGAGTTAAGCTTATTGTATTTTTCTATTTTAAGAATTGTAAAAGTCTAAAGCCTCGATTAATGCCTTTTCGGTAACTTGACAGTCTAATTTAAAACTGCCAATATTATCTATCAACACAAATTTTACTTGGCCACTTATGGCTTTTTTATCGTGTTTTAAAAGATTGAGTAGGGCAGGGTAATCCGTCTTTTTAATAGTTACTTTGCCGTAATACGACTGTAAAAAATGTTTTATAGAAATAGCCTCTTTAAAATCTAAGTTACAATATTTACTTGACAAATATGCGGCAACCACCATCCCAACGGCAACCGATTCGCCATGTGTTAAATGTGCTTTTTCGTTATTGTCTAAAAAATAAGATTCAACAGCGTGTCCCAAACTATGACCAAAATTTAACACTTTACGCAGACCCTTTTCTGTAGGGTCTTTTAAAACAACCTCATTTTTAATTTCAACAGAACGGTAAATTAATTCTTTAAGCAAGCCGTCGTTTTTTATATCGGTATTATTAATTTTAGAAAATAATTTACTATCATACGACAGGCCGTATTTAATAATTTCGGCCATACCCGATTTGAGTTCACGTTCGGGTAATGTATCTAAAAACAAAGTATCTATGATGAGCATTTCGGGATTTGTAAAACTGCCTATCTGATTTTTTAAGGCGCCCAAATTAACACCTGTTTTACCACCAATAGCCGCATCAACCATCCCTAAGAGAGTAGTGGGTATGTTAATGAAGCGGATACCCCGTTTAAGAGTAGCCGCCACAAATCCTCCTAAATCTGTTACAATGCCACCACCCAAGTTTATCAGTAACGAAAATCTATCGGCTTTTAAATCACATAATACTTGCCATAACATTGTGGCTTGAGCTATTGTTTTGTTTTTTTCACCTGTAGGAATAACAAGGTATTCAATTGTTTTAGGAGTTTTTAAGTTTTCTTTTAATCTGGGAAGACACAATTTTTGAGTATTGGTATCCGATAAAATAAATATTTTAGAAATCGCATTGTTATCGATATAAATATTCAATTTCTCATAGGCAGAGCTATTGAAATAAATGTGATAATTATCGGCAATTATAGACTTCATAAGTGTTTAAAATAGGGGTGCAAAATAACCATAAATTATTTAAAAATAGCACCACAAATAGTATCTTTGTCAAAATTTAAAAAAATGGATAATCTATTTGATAATACTGAGACAGCTTTTTCATTGAAGTCTGATTCTGAGCTCGAAAGAGCCTATTTTTTGTTTAAAATGATTAAGAGTGAACCTTTGGTGAGAATAGGCACGGCCGCTACTAATTTTGCTCTTAAAGCCCGTTTACCTGTTGAAGGTTTAATCCGTTCAACTGTGTTCGACCATTTCTGTGGTGGCGTAACCGAAGAGGATTGCATGAATAATATCGAAAAAATGTACACCAAAAATGTACATGCCGTATTAGATTATTCGGTAGAAGGGGCAGAAGTTGAATCGCAATTTGATCTGGCTATGAATAAGACTCTTAAAAATATTGATTTTGCCAAAGAAAAAAAAAGTATCCCGTTTGCCGTTTTTAAACCTAGTGGGTTTGGGCGCTTGGATTTATACGAAAAAGTGTCAGAATCATTAGAACTGGGCGATACAGAAAAAGCCGAGTGGCAACGTGTCTGTCAACGCTATGATAAAGTGAGTAAATATGCCTTTGAGAATGATGTGAGTCTTCTAATTGACGCCGAAGAGACTTGGATGCAAAAAGCTGCTGATGATTTAATTGAAGAAATGATGCTTAAGTACAACAAAGAAAAAGTAATAGTTTTTGGAACTTTGCAATTGTATCGTTGGGACAGACTAGATTACTTAAAAGCATTGTTTGCCAGGGCAGAAGCACAAGGGTTTTATATTGGTATGAAGTTAGTCCGTGGCGCTTATATGGAAAAAGAGCGTGAACGCGCTAAAGAAAAAGGCTATAAATCACCTATTTGTGCCACTAAAGAAGAAACAGATGCCAATTTTAATACCGTTGTAACTTATATGATTGAACATATTGATAAAATGGCTATTTTTGAAGGAACCCATAACGAAGAGAGCTCATATCTCCTTATGAATCTGATAGATAAGTATAAGCTACAAAAAGATGATAACCGTATTTGGTTTGGTCAATTATATGGAATGAGTGATCATATAAGTTACAATTTAGCTAAATTGGGCTATAATGTGGCAAAATATGTACCTTACGGCCCCGTAAAAGATGTGATGCCCTATTTAATTAGGC
>CAZMBM010000020.1:0-23066 GCA_964564475.1 uncultured Flavobacteriaceae bacterium
TCGAACCGGCGACCTCCGGAACCACAATCCGGCGCTCTAACCAGCTGAGCTACAACCACCATTTTTGCTAAAAAATAATCTTATTTAACGGATGCAAATGTAAACTATTTCCAAATTTTCACAAACCTTTTTAGAATAAAAAATCAGATTAAATCATCCAAACTTTTTACGGCAATAAAACGCTCTGCCGTAAATCCTTCGGCGTAGTCTGTGCCAATTATACGCCCCAAATCTTGGGCGCGATACGTAATACTGTCTAAAAAGTTTTTACTGCTTATAGGCGATACGGGTTCTTTACTATTCGGATTGTAAAATTGTGAACTGTAAGCTTTTACAGCTTTTAATTTTATATTAATAAAATCACCTACATCAACTACAAAATCGGGTTCTAAATTTTGCCATTGAATGTAATGATATACTTTTTTAGGACGCCAAGCCTGCTGTTTTTTACCGCCTAAATGTGTGTCTATCTTTACCAAACCCGATAGAAAACAAGCATCTGAGACTAATGCACTCCCTTTTGGATGATCTATATGCCTATCGGTAATCGCATTACACAATACCACGTCGGGGCGGAATTTGCGTATCATTTTTACCACTTCTAATTGGTGTTGTTTGTCGTTGATAAAAAAGCCATCGGCAAATGCTAAATTTTCTCTTACAGCAACACCCAGTATTTGGGCAGCTCCCGCAGCTTCTTTAGCACGTATTTGGGCTGAGCCACGTGTACCCAACTCGCCACGCGTTAAATCTAAAATGCCCACTTTTTTTCCTTCGGCTACAGCCTTGGCTACTGTGGCGCCACAACCCAATTCTACATCGTCGGGATGGGCGCCTATGGCTAAAATATCTAGTTTCATACTTATTTATAAATTACAAATCTCAAAACACAAATAACAAATGGCAAAACTAGCCTATTTAGAATTATTGAGTATCGCCGATAGATTTTTTTTATTTCTAAAGCTTCCTGCATTAAGTTTTTGATTATTTGTTTATTTTTAAAATCATTGGTTTCATTAATTAACCACAACCAATAAACTGTTTCTTTAGCTCCTTTCCTACTTATCTTAACTCTAAACTTAAAATCTTTATCATACAAAGACTCGTTGGCTTCTATATAATTTGCACCTATTGAGCCAGAAGAACGTACGACCTTTTGCATCTTCAATATTTGCAATAGCCTTTTTTAAAGTTTGAATAAACAACCTAACATTTTTAGCAAATTGAAATGCCCGTTCCTCTAAGTCATAAACTTTACTCATTTTTTATTTATTGTTATTTGTGTTTTGGAATTTGGTGCTTGCTATTTGTTTTTTTCAAACGCTTGCTCCAAATCATCAATTATATCTTCTATTTCTTCTATACCTACAGAAAAGCGTAATAAAGTATCGGTAATACCCTGTTTTTTTCGGGCTTCGGCACTCATTAAAGCATGCGAGGTAACAGCCGGTAATAAAATAGTTGACTCTACGCCTGCCAAACTCAACGAAGGTTTAACCATCTTTAAAGTCTTTTGAAAGGCCACGGCATCTAAACTGTCATTGAGTTCAAAAGACAACATGCCGCCAAAACCCTTCATTTGTAACTTGGCTATGGCGTGGTTGGGGTGCGATTCTAAACCCGGGTAATATACTTTTTTAACAACTTTATGCTTTTCTAAATAACGGGCTACTATCAAGGCGTTTTCGTTGTGTTTGGCCACCCGTAGGCCCAGTGTTTTAATACTGCGCTCAAGCAGGTAGCACATAAAATCGCTCATATTGCCACCCAAATTTTTACCTTTCTGAAAAATGGTATTTATATTTTTTTTTGTAGATACCACAGCCCCGGCACAAACATCGCTATGACCGCCCAAATATTTGGTAGCCGAATGTAATACAATATCAATACCAAAATCAATGGGATTCTGATTGACAGGTGAGGCAAAAGTATTGTCAATCATACTCACCAAATTGTGTTTTTTAGCCAAAGCGGCAACAGCTTTTATATCTGTAATGGTGAGCAACGGATTTGAAGGCGTTTCTATATAAATAACCTTGGTATTCGATTTAATTTCACTTTCAAAACCGGTCACCGTCACACCATTAGTAAAAGTATATTCAATACCAAATCTATCAAACTCTTCTACCACAAAATTAAACGCCCCACCGTAAATTTCGTTTTGAAAAACCACATGGTCGCCTTTTTGCAAAAATGCCAATAACGTAGTACTAATAGCGGCCATCCCCGAAGCAAAGGGCAGGCCGGCTTCGGCATGTTCTAAAGCCGCTATTTTATGACCTAGTGATTCTTGATTAGGCGTATTAAAATAACGTGGATAGCGTTTTATATCAACATCCATAAAAGGATACGAAGAGGCCATAAAAATGGGTGATACAGCCCCGCCAAATTGTGTGTCGTGAATTTCACCCGCGTGGGTGCAAACAGTATTTATTCCTTTTGTTTTCATAGGCTCTCTAATTATTTTCAATCCATTTTACGATGGCCTCATCGGTAGGCAGTGTTTTCGAAGGATACATGTTTACCACATGCCCTTTTTCGTCAATAAGGTATTTTTGAAAATTCCAAGCCACTTCAGAATCTTTAAAACCATTTTTTGACGCCTGTGTTAAAAATCTATAAACGGGATTCATGTCGTCACCTTTGACAGATGTTTTAGTCATCATTGGAAAGCTCACACCGTAATTTTGCTCACAAAAGGCCGCTATTTCGTCATCGGTACCAGGTTCCTGTTTGCCAAAATTATTGGCCGGAAAACCTACGATAACAAATCCTTTATCTTTATAAGTTTCATACAACTTTTCCAAGCCTTTGTATTGTGGTGTAAAACCACATTTAGAGGCCGTATTTACTATCATTAATTTTTTTCCTTTAAGAGATGAAAAATCGAAATCATTTCCATATAAATCCGTCATTTTAAATTGGTAGATGTCTTCTAAATCCGTAGCTGTTTTAGTTGTCATTTTTGTGCTTATTTTTTTATCTTTTATCGTCTGGTTACAGGCGCTTAATACAAGCAATAAAATTAATAATATTTTTTTCATAGTGATTTATTTAGTTGTGGCTAAGGTATTAAAAAGCACGAAAATATTTTGTTAAAGTCGTTTAAAATAAAAAAAATAAGAGTATGACAAAAGTCACACAAACCAGATTCAAAACTGATTACCTTTGTTATCTGTTTTTATTAATCCTAAATTTTATTAAAAATGGCTACAATGCAAAAAATTAAAAGACGGGTTTACAGATTTGGCAATAAAACAGCCGATGGTAACAGTAAAATGAAACCCCTTTTAGGGGGCAAAGGAGCTAATTTAGCCGAAATGAGTGCCTTGGGAATCCCAGTTCCACCGGGTTTTACCATTACTACAGAGGTTTGTACAGAATACAACACCCTCGGTAGAGATTTTGTTGTAGAAACCATTAAAGCAAGCGTAAAAGATTCTATAAAAAATATAGAAACTATTATGGGCAGTACCTTTGGCGACAAAAGAAATCCCCTCTTGGTTTCTGTACGTTCAGGCGCACGTGTTTCTATGCCGGGTATGATGGATACCGTTTTAAATTTAGGGTTAAATGACGAGGCTGTTTTGGGTTTGGCCAAAAAAACAGGAAACGAACGTTTTGCCTGGGACTCTTACCGTCGTTTTATTCAGATGTATGGCGATGTGGTTTTAGGAATGAAACCCGAATCAAAAGAAGATATCGATCCTTTCGAAGAAATAATGCAAGCTCTAAAAGAGCTAAGGAATATTAAGCTAGATACAGCGTTTACCGTTTCAGATTTAAAAGATCTTACGGTTAGCTTTAAAGCTGCTATAAAAAAACGTACAGGAATGACTTTCCCAAACAATCCTTGGGAACAACTTTGGGGGGCTGTTATGGCTGTTTTTGACAGTTGGAACAGTGACCGTGCTATTTATTACAGAAAAATGAACGGGTATCCGTCTGACTGGGGTACTGCCGTAAATATTCAAGCTATGGTTTACGGTAATATGGGTGAAAATTCAGGAACCGGTGTCTGTTTTACACGCGATGCCGCTACGGGTGAAAATATTTTTAACGGCGAATACCTGATTAACGCACAAGGCGAAGATGTGGTTGCCGGTGTAAGAACACCTCGGCAAATTACCCTTAGCGGTTCTAAAAAATGGGCTCAATTAGCAAAAGTTAACGAAGAAGAACGGGTAAAAAAATATCCGTCATTAGAAGAAGTCATGCCCGATATCTATGCACAACTCAATAATTATCAAGATATTTTAGAAAAACATTATCGCGATATGCAAGATATGGAATTTACCATTCAAGATGGTAAATTGTGGATTCTTCAGACGCGCAACGGTAAACGCACAGGTGCAGCTATGGTAAAAATAGCCATAGATTTACTCGATGAAGGATTGATAGACGAAAAAGAAGCTCTCATGCTTGTTGAACCTAATAAATTAGACGAATTATTACATCCCGTATTCGACCCCAAGGCTCTTAAAAAAGCAAGTGTTTTGGCACAAGGTCTCCCCGCTTCACCCGGAGCAGCTACAGGTCAGATTGTTTTCTTTGCAGACGAGGCGACCAAGTTTGAAAATACCATTTTAACACGGATAGAAACCTCTCCCGAAGATTTAGAAGGTATGAACCTGGCTAATGGTATTCTTACGGCTCGTGGCGGTATGACATCGCATGCCGCTGTTGTAGCGCGTGGTATGGGAAAATGTTGTATATCCGGCGCCGGCGCTCTAAAAATCGATTATAAAAACCGCTCCTTTGAAATTGGCGGTAAAGTATATCACGAAGGCGATTGGATTTCTTTAAACGGTTCTACCGGAAATATTATAGAAGGAAAAGTAGCCACTATAGAACCCGAGTTAAGTGGTGAATTTGCCAAAATTATGACCTTAGCAGATAAGTATGCCACAATGAAAGTACGCACAAATGCCGATACGCCGAAAGATTCTAGAATAGCACGCCAATTTGGGGCACAAGGTATTGGATTAACGCGTACCGAACATATGTTTTTTGAAGTCGATCGTATAAAAGCGATGCGCGAAATGATTTTGGCTAATACTACCAAAGGACGCAAAGAAGCTTTAAATAAATTATTACCTATGCAACGGCAAGACTTTGAAGGAATTTTTACAGCTATGGCCGGTTTACCCGTTACCGTAAGATTACTTGACCCGCCTTTGCATGAATTTGTACCACATCAATTGGCAACACAAAAAGAGTTGGCTAAAGAATTACATATTTCATTAGAAGCTATTAAAGTTAAAGTGGCCGAATTAGAAGAGTTTAACCCTATGCTGGGCCATCGTGGTTGCCGATTAGGCAATACCTATCCCGAAATTACCGAAATGCAAACCCGTGCCATTATAGAAGCCGCTTTAAATTTAAAAGCAAAAGGCATTATAGCTGTGCCCGAAATTATGGTTCCTCTTATCGGCAACTTAGCCGAATTTATTGCCCAAGAAAATATAGTGAGAACTACAGCACAAAAAGTTTTTGAAGAAAGAAATGACTCTATTGAATATCTCGTAGGCACTATGATAGAAATTCCACGGGCCGCACTTACAGCCGATTTAATAGCACAACGTGCCGAATTCTTTTCGTTTGGCACAAATGATTTGACGCAAATGACTTTTGGCTATTCACGCGACGATGCCGGAAAATTTTTACCTATTTATCTTGAAAAAGGTATTTTATCTGAAGACCCTTTTGAAGTTTTAGACCAAGAAGGTGTTGGGCAACTAGTGCAAATGGGCACCGAAAAAGGACGCCATACAAATCCAAATTTAAAAGTCGGCATTTGTGGCGAACACGGTGGCGAACCAAGTTCTATAGAGTTTTGTTACAAAACAGGTTTAGATTATGTGAGTTGCTCGCCTTATAGAGTTCCTATAGCCAGATTGGCAGTTGCTCATGCGACCATAAAAAATTAATAATTGTTTTAGTTAGTTAGTGAAAAATTTCCACCTTTTTGGGAGGTGGAATTTTTTTTGTTACGCATTTAAATTATCTTCGCCTTATGATTTCTGTAAGTGTTTTGGGATACGGCAATGTGGCTTGGCATCTTGTTAAAGCTTTTGAAGCTTCTAAGACTGTAAACTTGATTCAGGTTTACAATAAAAGTAGCCTTCCGAAAAAAGATTTTAAAGCCTCCTTTACTACCAAATTATCACAATTGCTACCTGTTCAAATTTATATTATTGCCATTCCCGACGACCATATATCACCTTTCTCAAAACAGTTAAATTGTAAAAACGGCCTCGTGGTACACACATCGGGAAGTGTCTCTTTAAAGACCTTAAAATGTCAGGCCAATAAAGGTGTTTTTTATCCCTTACAAAGCCTTTCAAAAAATAAGACTGTTAACTTTTTCGAAATTCCCATAGCTGTTGAAGCCGAAAATACAGCCGATTTAAACCTTCTTAAAAATTTAGCAAGTAGCCTGAGCCCTTTAATCTATGAAGTTGATTCTCATCAACGAAAACAACTACATCTTGCCGCTGTTTTCGTCAACAATTTCGTCAACCATATGTATAGGATTGGTGAAGAATTATGTTTAACCAATAATATAGATTTCAATATTTTAAAACCTCTTATTAAAGAAACAGCATTAAAAATTAAAGATTTGTCGCCAAAAGAGGCACAAACAGGGCCGGCCAAACGTCATGACAGGCAAACAATAAAAAATCATTTGGGAATTTTGCCCAAAGAATACCAAGAAATTTATACATTGCTCACTAAATCTATTGAACACGATGACAAAAAGTTATAAAGAATTAATGACCGATATCACCACATTTATTTTTGATGTAGATGGGGTTTTAACCAACGGAAACGTCACAATTTTCCCCAATGGCGAACTCATAAGAACCATGAATACCCGCGACGGCTATGCACTTAAAGTGGCCGTAGATAGTGGTTTTAACGTGTGCATTATTACGGGTGGACGAGATGATTCTGTAAAAAAACGCCTCGAAGGTTTGGGTATTAAAGATGTGTATTTGGGGGCGTACAACAAAGTAGAGCAATTTGAAACCTACTTAGATAAACACAATATAAAGGCTCAAAACGTATTGTATATGGGCGATGACATACCCGATTACCCCGTTATGTTAAAGGTTAAACTAGCGGCTTGTCCTAAAGATGCGGCTCCCGAAATTCAGAATATTTCTCAGTATATCTCACAAAAAAAAGGCGGTAACGGCTGTGTACGCGATGTTATTGAACAGGTTTTAAAAGTACAAGATAAATGGCACAACCAAGCCGATGTTAATTACGATATCTAATTTTAAATGCGTTTCGAAGATAAATTATTGCAAATACCCATTCTTAATTGGTTTATTAAGGTTTTAAAAACCTTAAAATTA
The DNA here is from genome assembly GCA_964564475.1 of uncultured Flavobacteriaceae bacterium. GTDB lineage: Bacteria > Bacteroidota > Bacteroidia > Flavobacteriales > Flavobacteriaceae > CG1-02-35-72. The sequence continues at coordinate 7,365 of CAZMBM010000020.1, forward strand.
CCGGGTTTTGAAGGATTGAGCCTTTACGATTTATTTAGAATGTACATTATTGGTATTGTTAAAGGAGCCCTTACGTCAAGGGCGGGTAGCATTGCTTTTAGTCTATTTTTAGCCCTTTTTCCTTTTGCCTTATTTGTTTTAACTATTATTCCGTTTATCCCAATAGACGGTTTTCAAGCCGATTTTATCTTACTCATAAAACAAGGTTTACCGCCCAAAACTTCAGAAGCTGTTGACATGGTTTTGGTAGATATTGCCAATAACAAGTACCAAGGTCTCCTCTCATTCGGTTTTTTAATGTCTATTTTCTTGATGACAAATGGTATCAATGCCTTGTTTAGCGCTTTTGAATATACCTATCACACCATAAAAACACGTTCGGTAATAAGACAATACTTGGTTGCGCTGTCGGTTTCGCTTCTACTCGTTTTTAGTTTGATGTTATTGGCAGGTATCTTGGTCTTTAGCAATTACGAAATCCAACATTTACAACAAAACGGTATTTTAGAAAACAGCGCTTTTATTTCGGGAGGTATCCAATTACTTATTATTTTGGTTAGTTTGTTTTTTGGTATTGCCACATTGTATTTTTTTGGCACCATAGACGGCAAAAAAATAGGTTTCTTTTCACCCGGTGCCATTATGACAACACTCTTGGTGTTGGTAAATTTTAAATTGTTTAGTATTTATGTCTCTAAATTTTCGCAGTACAACCAATTATACGGCTCTATTGGGACACTCATAGTACTGATGCTTTTTATTTGGCTTAATGCTATTATTTTGCTTTTAGGTTATGAACTTAACACAAGTTTAATCTGTTTAAAAAAAGACAGTAAAAAAAATAATTTACACAATTAATCCTACAAATGATTGTCAAATTTCTGTCTATTTTTTTAATATCGAGCCTCACTCTTTCTGCACAAGGTGTTTTAGGAAAATGGCATACTGTTGACCCCTCGACACAAAAGGTAGAATCTACAATAAATATTTACTTAGACAAAGGTAAATTATATGCAAAAATAGTTGCTATTTCAAATCCTTTAGACAGAGACAAACTTTGTACTGAATGTAAACATGAAAACTACAAGAAACCCATTTTAGGTATGACCATCCTCTTTGGACTCACTAAAGACGGAGACGAATGGAATGGTGGTAAAATACTAGACCCTAAAACAGGTAAAATTTATAAATGCTACATCACGCTAAAAGATAAAAACACCTTAAAATTAAGAGGCTATATTGGTTTTTCGCTTTTGGGAAGAACCGAATATTGGTATAGAAATTACTAAGCTGTTTTTTACTTTCTTGTTTCATTCATAATAACGTCACAGCGAGGAACGCAGTGACGTGGCTGTCTCTAAGTTTGTAGTTCTAATCATTGAGATTGCCTGCCCGAGGTAGGCGGGCTTCATTTCACTAAGTTACATTCACAACGTCATAACGAGACCACGCCCTTCGGGATCGCAATGACGGCAACACCCCTACTGCTAAAAGCGGCTGTCCCCTAACAAATACATCAAAAGACATAAAAAAACTCAAGGCTTCACTCAAAGTGAAACCCTGACTAAATCTTACTATTGATACGATGACTGCCAGTCATCGTATCAATATAGCTAGATATCCAATTTAAATCCCAGTAAAAAGTTGCGGCCACGTGTTGAAAAGCCAACGAGTTCTTGATAATCGGCATTAAAAATATTGGTCAGCTGCGCATAGACGTAAAAACGATTGATAACAAGCGTTCTACTGGCATACACGTTCACCAAACTAAACGATTTTAATTCTACTGCAGACGACGTAAAGGTACTCAAATCGAAAAAATTATCGGTACGTTTATCGGTATAGTTGTAAGTGACACTCAGAGACGTTTTATCATTGGGTTCAAACCACAGACTGGTATTGAATTTATTTTTGGGTATTCTTATTTTTGTGTCGGCAACATTTGTTAAAGTATAGTTGGCTTTGAGGCTTATTTGAGGTGCAATTTTTACACTAAAACTTGTCTCCAAACCACTGGCATAAAAATCTTGTGCCGTATTGCGGTATCCAAAAGCAAAAGTTGTTGGATTTAACAAAGTGAAATCAATAAAATTTTGTTCGGCACGGTAAAAGTACGTCAATTGAAAAGTGGTATTTTTATATGACAATTCAAACCCACCTTCCAGAGTTTGATTCTCTTCAGGACTCAAGTCGGCAAAACCATAATTGGGTGAAAACAATTGAAATAAAGTCGGTACAATATACGCTGTACTGTATGAAGCCATTAGTTTTAAGCGTGTGTCTTTAAAATCTATGTTATACGACGGGTTAACAGTATAAACAGTATTTGTACCATAATCGCTGTGATTGCTTAAACGCGCCCCTAAATTTAAGTTAAAACCGTTTTGAGATGTATATACAAAATTGGCGTAGGGCTCTACCAAATTATAATCGGCTTGGTCTATCACTTTGGATAAATCTGTGGCACCGTAGGGCGTTTCAAAACTCGTCATTGTAGCAAAAGTACTGCTTAGGCCTACCAAAAATTGTGTCTTTTTGCTGAGGTAATATCTGTTAAAAATATCAAAAACCAACGAATTTCCTTTATTTATTGACGGAAATGAGGTTTTTGTATTGTTGTTTGAAATACTGTTAAAAGCCGACCTGAAATTTAAATCGCCTTTGGCATATTTATACACGCCTTGTAAACCAAAACGCACTTCTTCACTCTTAGTTAAGTTATTGGCATCGGCAAAGCCACCGGCATCAAAATTTGTTGTAAATTTATTGTAATTGACCAAAGTTTCAAGCGTTACGTTTTTAAAAGCCTTATTGTTGTATTTCAACAACAAATTCTGACGGTTAAAAGGGTCATCTTTAAAGCCAACACCTTTAGCGGCAGACATACCGTTACTACTTTCATTATTAAATGAAAAATAAAGGGATGCTTTTTTAAAGCGACTACTCAAATTAACCGATTGTTTATAATTAGTAAGACTTACAGCATTATTATCTTGTGTATTGTTAGAGCCAACACTTGTATTTACTTGAACTTTAAACAACTCTGTAGCTTCTTTTAATTTAATATTAATAACGGCTGTAGCCGCCCCCGTACCATAAAGGGCACTGGCAGCACCTTTAATAATTTCTACACGTTCAATTTGATCTAAGGGTATTAAGCGCAAATCGTAATCGTTTGAAATAGATGAGGGATTGTTAATAACAATGCCATCAATTAAAATAACGACCTGACGGTTAGAGCCCCCCCTAAAACTATAGGTCAAATTTTGACCGGCGGTGCTTTGATTGCCCAATATTTCAATACCGGCAATATTATCCAGCAAAGTGGCAATAGTACTTCCTTGATATTTTAGCAACTCTTTAGAAGTTATAACTTCTACTACTTTACCCGTTTGGGATTTATTTAATTTAAACCGTGTTGACGTTAATTCAACGGTTTCTAAGCGCTCTACTTTAGTCGAATCTGACTGTTGTTGCGCAAAAATTGATACTGTGCACAGTATGAAAACTGCACTAAATAACCTTTTTTTCATCGTTTTTTGGTTTTATGATGGTTAAAAATGGCTATTCGTTAAAAAAATGGGGTCTGATATAATTTATCACAACCTACTCTTCCTCCGAAAGCTTGTTAATAATTCTAGATTAGGCAGGTCTCCTGGCTTGCTTTTGTGTTACCTTCCCATCCGTCGGTTGACAGACAGTGGCTTGTAGTTAACACTTACTCTTAAGAAGAGTAAAGCTTACAGTTGCGGGGACAGCTCTTGATTTTAACAAGATTCCCTTTTAAGTCACATTTTAAAGTGACGCCATAATCAACTGCGAATGTAAAAAATTATCAGCAATAAAACTGTAATTTTTATTAATTTTAAACTATTATATTTGTAGGGCTTATTTCAAATTTTTATTTCAAAAGGCTATGCAAAATTACACCAATCTCAACATAATTTCTTACCTCCTTTTTAATGTCCATCAAACCGAAAAACTTTTAGAACACGATTATTTTAACAATTTTGATAAAGAATCTCTAAATATGCTTTTAGAAGCTGTTAAAGATTTTTCTGATAAAGAACTCTTCCCTTACATTAAAGAGATGGACGAAAAACCCGCCTATTTTAAAGACGGAAAAATTATAGTACATCCACAGTTTAAAAATATTTTAGAACAAGCGGCAAGTATGGAACTGGTGAGTGCCATTTTTAGTTTTGAAGAAGGCGGTATGCAATTACCCACTACTGTTTTTCACAGCTTGTATTTTATAATGGAAGCCGCTAACAACCATGTAACAGGATATATGGGTTTAACATTGGGAGCTGCCAATCTTATTTTCAATTTTGGCACACAAACTTTAAAAGATTTATACGCATCGAAAATGCTCAAAATGGAATGGGGCGGTACCATGTGCTTGACAGAAGCACAAGCCGGCAGTTCCTTATCGGATATTAAAACAGAGGCTGTAAAAGTACCCGATACCGATTTTTATAAAATTGAGGGGCAAAAGATTTTTATTTCGGCCGGCGACCATCAATTTTCAGACAATTTTGTCCACTTGGTTTTAGCACGTGTTAAGGGCGCTCCTAAAGGTACAAAAGGTGTTTCGCTTTTTGTCGTTCCCAACAAAAGACCTCTAAACGACAATTACGAAGATAATAATGTCAAAGTTTTGGGCGAATTCGATAAAATGGGGCAACGGGGTTACTGTACCACACATCTTTCTTTTGGCGATGATAAAAACTGCCGCGGTTGGCTGGTTGGCGAAGAAAATAAAGGCCTGAGTTACATGTTTTTATTGATGAACGAAGCCCGAATCGCCACAGGACGTATGGGGGCGGGAATAGCTTCTGCCGCTTACTACGCTTCGCTTAAATACGCCAATGAACGTCCTCAAGGACGCCTACTCAACGCTACGGGTAAAAAAGATATTGCAAGCGAACAAACCCTTATTATTAATCATCCCGATGTTAAAAGGATGCTGCTGTTACAACGTGCCGTGGTAGAAGGTTCTTTAAGTCTTATTATGCAAACAGCGCATTATTTCGATACTTTAAAGGTATGTGATGAGAAAGATAAGGAAAAATATCATTTATTATTAGAACTGCTTACCCCTATCGTAAAAACCTATCCGGCAGAACAAGGACAAAGGGCTGTGAGTAACGGGCTTCAAATTTTAGGCGGTTATGGTTTTTGTTCTGATTTTATTTTGCAACAATATTACAGAGATATCAGAATTATGTCTCTTTACGAAGGGACAACCGGTATCCAGTCGCTCGATTTATTGAGTAGAAAAGTGACTATTAAAAACGGTAAAGCCCTCCATTATTTGGTAGAAGAAATAACCGAAACCCTTACAGAAGCTTTTAAATATGCAGAATTAAAAGACTATGCCGAACAACTAAAAGACCAGTCACAACTAGTAAAAGTAGTTATGGCCAAACTCATTCCCAAAGCTTTGGCTGGCGATTTTGAAAATTTTTTAGCCGACGCTACTATCTTTATGGATTTTTTAAGTACGCTGGTTATAGGTTGGCAATGGCTTAAAATAGGTGTTACGGCTTGTCAAACTAAAGAAAAAATGGGTCTTGAAAGCAATTTACTACACACTATGGCTTACTTTTACACCTACGAAATGCCCAAAATAGAAAGTTTTGCCACAGTTTTGTTAAACGATAAATCTTTAACCGTAAAAGCCAACGCCAATTCATTCGATTAATAATGCACCATAAATATTCTGCATACAAATTTGCTGTTTTTCTTATATCTTTTGTTGTATGGGGCTGCCAAGATAAGGTTGTTCAAAAAAGTACATCAAAAGTATTAAACAGCATCAAATATGCCTCAGGCTTTGCCTTATTTACCTATCCTGATTATACAAAGTTGGTTATTAAAAGTCCTTATCCGAAAGCCAGCAAACAATTTGATTATTACTTAGTTAAAAAAGGACAACACCCCAATATTAAAAACGGCACAATTATTAAGATTCCCTTAAAAAAGGTGGTGGTGACGTCAACCACACATATACCTATGCTAACAGTCTTAAGAGAAGAAAACACTTTGGTAGGATTTCCTAACTTAAAGTATATTTCATCGCCAAGTGTCAGGCAATTAATAGCAGGAAATAAAGTACAAGAACTGGGCAATTCTATGCAAATTAATACAGAAATACTGTTAAACCTCAACCCCGATGTACTTATCGGATTTAGCATGCAAGGGCAAAATAAAATGTACAGTACGATAGAAAAGTCGGGCATACCTGTTATTTTAAATGGCGATTGGCTCGAACAAACCCCCTTAGGACGTGCCGAATGGCTCAAATTATTTGGCGCTCTATATGATAAAAACACCACTGCCGACAGTCTTTTTAACGCCATTGTTACCGATTACAATAAGAGTAAAAAAATAGCTCAAAAAGCCACAACAAAACCTACGGTTTTATCAGGTGTATTGTATAAAAATGTTTGGAATTTACCTGCCGGCGATAGTTTTGTCGCTCAGTTTTTAAAAGACGCCAACACCCGTTACTACTGGCAAAACACATCGGGTACAGGCAGTTTAAATTTAAGTTTTGAAACTGTTTTAAACAAGGCACAAAACGCCGATTTTTGGATTGCTCCGAGCAATATTATGAGCTTTAGTCAATTACAAGAAGGCAATCCTCATTACACAAAATTCAAAGCCTTTAAAACAAAAAACATCTATACATTTGCACTAACACGAGGGGCTACCGGTGGTGTCATTTATTACGAAGAAGCGCCCTTAAAACCAAACATTGTTTTAAAAGATATCATTAAAATTACACATCCCGATTTATTGCCCGATTACACGCCTTATTTTTTAAAAAAACTTAAATAAATTATACTGAAAAATCAAAAAACATATCGTACAATTCTATTAGTTCTTCTTTTGGCATTGCTATTCATAGCACTCCTTAACTTGAGCTTTGGGTCTGTAAACATCCCCTTAAGGGATATCTTTTACAGCCTCATAGGAAAATCTACCACACACGATACTTGGCGCTATATAATTCTAGATTACCGGCTTCCCAAAACTTTTACGGCTATTTTGGTAGGGTCTTCATTGTCGGTTAGTGGCTTACTTATGCAAACTTTGTTTAGAAACCCTTTGGCAGGGCCTTTTGTGCTAGGTATCAGTTCGGGAGCCAGTTTAGGTGTAGCCCTTTTACTTTTAAGCGCCGGTATTTTAGGTGGTTCGGTGGCCGTTTTGGCTACAGCTAATTTTAGCTTGGCTTTAGGGGCTAGTTTGGGGTCTTTTTTGGTATTATTGGCTGTACTCATAGCGGCTACACGCGTCAGAAATACAATGTCTATTCTCATTATAGGGCTTATGTTTGGCAGTTTTACTGGTGCTATAATTAGTATTTTAGCCTACTTTAGCAGTGCCGAGCAGCTCCAACAATTCATGTTTTGGAGCTTTGGCTCTTTGGGTAATCTCAGTTGGTCTGAAATACAACTCTTTTTTGGCATTTATTTTGTTGGAATGTTGTTAATTATCTTTATAATTAAACCGCTTAACAGTCTGCTTTTAGGTGAAAATTATGCAAAAAGTATGGGGGTAAATTTTAAATCGACCCGAACCCTTACCTTAATTGCGACAAGTTTGTTAACAGGAGTTAGCACAGCTTTTTCAGGGCCTATAGCTTTTATAGGATTGGCCGTACCACATATAACTCGCTTAATTATTACAAGTTCCAATCACAAAGTACTAATTCCCAGTGTGGCCATAATTGGGGCTATTGTTATGCTCATTAGCGATACCATAGCGCAGTTACCCAATAGTGATTTTACCTTACCTATTAATGCTGTAACCACTCTTTTTGGAGCGCCTATCGTTATTTGGCTACTTGTTAGAAAACGCAAATTAGTATTGTGATGAAAGAACAATCTAAAAATATTATCCTTGCTACTCAGCATTTAAACATTGGCTATCACAATAAAAAGGGCAACTTTGTGGTACAAAAAGATTTAAATTTAAATCTCAAATCGGGGACTTTAACTTGTATTTTGGGTAACAACGGCATAGGAAAATCTACATTACTCCGCACCTTAGCGGGTATGCAACCTGTATTGGCAGGTGATGTACTGATCCATAATAAAAACAGCAGAGACTATTCGCCAACCACGCTTTCCAGATATATCAGTTTGGTTTTAACCGAAGTATTACCGCCCTCAAATCTATCTGTCTATGAACTGGTAGCTTTAGGAAGGCAACCTTATACCAATTGGTTGGGGACTTTAACTAATGACGATAAAGAAATAATTAAAAAATCATTGCAACAAACACAGGTAACAGACATCAGCCGGAAAAAATTATACGAGTTGAGCGATGGTCAAAAACAACGTGTTATGATTGCAAGAGCTCTGGCACAAAATACCGATATTATTATATTGGACGAGCCTACCGTCCATTTGGATATACATCATAAAATTGCTGTTTTAAAACTTTTAAAAAATATTTGTAAAAATCTCGGTAAGAGTATTTTAATAGCTACTCACGAAGTCAGTTTTGCCCTACAATTAGCCGATGAACTTTGGCTTATGTACCCCAATAAATGCGTCATTGGCCCACCAAAATCACTTATCAACAACAAAACTTTACAAGAACTCTTTAAATCAGATTTGATAGAATTCGACATAAATAGCCAACATTTTAATATTGTAAATTCATAAATTTAATTACCTTTAATAATTATTACTGCCTATAAATGAAAAAACTGTTTTTTAATCTTTTGTTAGCAGGGCTTTTAGTAGCCTGCGCTTCCCAACAAAACAATACCCACACTCTCAACGCTACAACTTTTGCCAAAACCATTACCAAAGTAGATTTACAAAGCATTCTATATAAATTGGCTTCAAATGAATTTGAAGGGCGTCGTTCGGGTGAAGCGGGGCAAAAATTAGCGGCTAACTATTTATCTAATTATTACAAAGAACGTCATATTAGTGCCACTAACGACAGCGCCAATTATTTTCAACACATCCCAAAAGCTTTTTTTAAAGGTTTAACCGATGACGATTCTGAAAATGTTGTGGCTTTTATTAGAGGGAGTACCCTTCCCAATCAATATATCATTATTTCGGCTCATTACGACCATTTAGGTAAAAAATACGGTCGTGTGTATTACGGTGCAGACGATGACGCTTCGGGTACATCGGCTGTTTTAGAAATTGCCGAAGCCTTTAAAATGGCTTCTGATGCCGGTCTAAGACCCAAACGCTCTATAGTCTTTCTCAATTTAACAGGAGAAGAAGAAGGATTATTCGGCTCTAAATACTATACAGAGAATCCTATTTTTCCGTTAAAAAATACCATAGCCAATTTGAATATTGATATGATAGGTCGTGTTGATAAACATCACATAAACAACCCGAATTTTATCTATTTAATAGGTTCTGATAAATTGAGTAGTGAATTACACAACATCTCAGAAAATACTAACAGTACTTACACGCATCTCTATCTTGATTACACTTATAATGACGAAAACGACCCAAACAGATTTTATTACCGATCTGATCATTACAATTTTGCTAAAAACAATATTCCCATTATATTTTACTTTAATGGTGTTCACGATGACTATCACCAACCAACAGATACTCCAGATAAAATAAACTACGACTTGCTTACAACGCGGGCACAATTGGTTTTTTATACAGCGTGGGAATTGGCAAATCGTTCAACCAAAATAAAACTAGATAAGCAGTAGTGTACGCCATAATCGACATAGAAACTACCGGTGGTAAATACAATGAAGAAGGGATTACAGAAATTGCCATTTACAAATTTGACGGCCACAGTGTGGTTGACCAGTTTATAAGTTTGGTCAACCCCGAAAAACCTATACAACCTTTTGTAGTAAGCCTAACCGGTATTAACAATAAAATGTTGCGTCAGGCACCAAAATTTTACGAAATAGCCAAACGTATCGTAGAAATTACCGATGGTTGTGTGTTTGTGGCACACAACTCCGGTTTTGATTACCGTATTTTGAGTCAGGAATTTAAACGCATTGGCTATACTTTTGAAAAAGAAACTTTATGCACAGTTGATTTAAGCAAAAAATTAATGCCCGGCTTAGACTCGTACAGTTTGGGCAGGTTATGCCGTTCATTGGGTATTGCCGTTACCGACAGGCATCGTGCCAGTGGCGATGCACTGGCAACTGTAAAACTATTTAAACTCTTGCTTTCAAAAGACAGTTCAAAAACCATTATAAAGAAAAACATAAAGCCTGTTGTAAATGCCAAACTGATTTCAGAAAAACTGACGCGTTTATTAGAAGCCTTACCGGCCAAAGTGGGGGTATTTTATTTACACGATGCCGATGGAGGTATTTTATATATGGGTAAATCATATAATATAAAAAAAGAAGTCCTTAAAATTTTTATCGGCGAAAGCAGTTCTAAAATTGCTTTACAAAAAAAGGTACAATCTATTTCTACAGAAGAAACCGGCAATTTTCTTATTTCTAAAATAAAATACACACAAGAGTTATTGCAAAACAGACCCAAATACAACAAACGTTATTTTGCGCCTTATAAAAGGTATAAAGTGAATTTACCCGATATGCTGCTTATTAATAAAGGCCGTGATATAGGTGAAAAATCGGTTATTTTGATAGAAAATAACACCTATAAAGGCTATGGCTTTTTTGATTTAAATTATCAGATAAGCGCAACCGATATCATGCGCAATCTGATAAATGACACCGGTGATTCTGACATTATTTTACCTCTCATTGATCAGCATTTAAAACGTTATAAATCTGAAAAGATAATTTACATCAACACATGAGAAACCTTTACTTATTAATAACACTGCTTTTTATCTTTAAAAGTCGGGCGCAAGATTTAGAACTTCCTTTTAAATTTGGTGTCATTCCACAAGATGAGTTCGATATGGAATTCTACGTCAAAGATTCAACCGCAGACGCTGTTGTTTTGTACGAAAAAGCCTTGGCTAAAGTAGTTATGGTAAACAATAGACTGCGTTTACAAACAACCTATTATTATAAAATTAAAATATTTGACAAAAACGACAATGAACATGCCAGTGTAGCTATTCCGTTATACAACAATTTAAAATCTCATGAAAAAGTAATCAAAATAAAAGGTATTACACATAATTTAGAAAACGGAAAAGACGTTAAAACTTTTTTAGATAAAAAAAGTATTTTTACTACAAAGGAAAGTGAGCATTGGAAAGAAGTTAAATTCACACTTCCCAACATTAAAAAAGGCAGCATTATAGAGTACACCTTCACCAAACAGTCTCCCTATTTTTACAATTTTACGGGTTGGTATTTTCAAAGTGATATACCAAAGATTTACAGCGAATTACACTCACTTATTCCGGGTAACTGGTCTTATAACAAGCGTTTAATCGGATATAAAAAACTCGATATAAAAAAGCAAAAAATAAAAAAGGCTTGCTTTACTTTTGTGGGTTTAGAAAAAGCTACAGATTGTGAAGATCTAACCTATGCCATGAAAGATGTTCCGGCTTTTAAGAAAGAAGTTTACCTTACCAGCAAAGAGAACTATTTGTCTCATATTGCATTTGAACTGGCAGAACAACATTATTTTAACGGCGCTACCGAAAAATATACTAAGACGTGGAAAGACGTCGATAAAAAATTTAGATTTGAATACGAAATCGGCAAACAACTAAAACGCATAGATTACACAAAAAAATTAATCCCTTCAGAATTCTTTTCAGAAAGCGACACGCTTAAAAAAGCCATAAATATTTACCATTTTATTCAGAATTATTTTAGGTGGAACGAAGAATACCATGTCTTCAAATCAGTCGATTTTAAAAAAGCTTTTAAATTAAAAACAGGTAATGCTACCGAGATTAACATAGCCTTGTGTAATGCCTTAAACGCCGCCGGAATACCCACTAAACTCATGCTTCTCTCTACACGTGAAAACGGCTTACCAACTTATGTCCATCCTGTTTTGAGCGATTTTAACTACGCCATAGCTGTCGTGAAAATCAATAATTTTTTGTACGAATTAGATGCCAGTATTAAACAAATATCGTTTGGAATGCTGCCATTTAAAGTACTTAATTCTTACGGACGCGTAATGGATTTTAAAAGAGGAAGCTATTGGCTTGACATAAAAGCACCCCGAAATGTTAAAACAACAGCCATTAATTTAAAATTTAACGATGGTGTTTTAAATGGTCTTATGCGCATTAGCAGTAGTGCCTATACCGCTCATAGAAAAAGAGATGATTTGGTGAATAAAGGTGAGAAAAAATATCTCAAAGCGCTTGAAGATAATTCTGAAATGAATGAACTTCTAATCGAATCATATAGGGTACGCAACTTAGATAAACTTGAAAAATTACTTTTAGAAGATTTTAAAATTAGTTTTGAAAACGAATCAGATAATGAAAATTTATTGATTATTAACCCCTACCTCAACAGGACTACAAGCAATCCCTTTCAATTAAAAAAGCGTAATTACCCAGTTGACTTTGGATACCCTGAAACAGAACAATACCGGCTCGATTTTACAGTACCGGAGGGCTATACTATCAGTTCTGTTCCTAAAAATATAAACATGAGCCTGGAAAACAACGCTGCCATCTTAGTCGGTAAAAGTACTGTAAATGGCAAACACATTACTATAGATTATATCATGAAAATTAATAAAGTGACTTTTCTGCCCAAAGAGTATTCACGCCTAAAAAACTTTTTTAAAAATATTATAGATTTACAGAATGATATAATTGTTCTTAAAAAGAAATTATGACAAAATATTTAATAGCCATAGTAGGCCCTACAGCCATAGGTAAAACAGCTCTTAGCATTGCCATTGCCAAACATTTTAATACGGCTATTATTTCGTGCGATTCACGTCAAATTTTTAAGGAAATGTGCATAGGTACCGCTGTGCCTTCTAAAGAAGAGTTGGCAGAAGTCAAGCACTATTTTATTCAGTCAAAATCTATATTTGAACCTTATAATGTGGGACAATTTGAACGTGATGCTTTAGAAACATTAGACCTGCTTTTTAAAAGTCACGAAACAGTTATTATGGTGGGCGGCAGTGGTCTTTACGCCGATGCGGTTATAAAAGGCTTAGATTATTTTCCTGATGTTGACTCTTCTATAAGAACACAACTCAAAGCCGAATTAGATAAAAACGGTCTGTATGCCCTGCAATTAAAGCTCAAAAAATTAGATAGAGAAAGTTTTGAAAGTATAGAAATTGAAAATCCGCAGCGTCTTTGCCGCGCTCTAGAAATATGTATAGGCACAGGGAAACCTTACAGCAGTTTTAAAAACAAACAAAAGACCAAACGTCCTTTTAAAACAATTATAATTGGTTTAGAAGCTTCTCGCGACACACTATACGAACGTATTAACAAGCGCGTTGACAGCATGCTTGAACAAGGTTTATTGAGTGAAGCAACCGAACTTTATCCTAATAGACATTTGAATGCCTTACAGACTGTTGGTTACAAAGAGTTATTCAACTATTTAGACGGTAAGTACAGCCTCGAGATGGCTATTGATGTTATTAAAAGAAATACGCGTCGTTTTGCCAAACGACAACTGACTTGGTTTAAAAAAAATCGAGAAATAACCTGGTTTAATTTTAAAAAAACAGAAGATGTTATTCCCTTTTTAGAATCTAAATTAACTAAAATATGACCTGTAGCGAATGGCAAAATACAGGAACATACCACAGTGTTTTAGAACACAATATTTTTGTAATTGATACCCAGAAACATTTTGATACTACCATAGTTATTTTACACGGTTACCCCACATCGTCATACGATTTTTACAAAGTTTTAAAACCGCTCTCAAAAAAATATCGCGTCATTTTGCACGACCATTTGGGCTTTGGTTTTTCTGACAAACCCGGCTACGAAAAGTACAGTATTAAAACACAGGCCGATATAGCCGAAAAATTATGGGTAAAACTTAAAATACAAGACCCTATTATCTTGGCACATAATTATGGTACAAGTGTGGCCACCGAATTATTGGCACGTCAAAACGAAGGGAAAATTAAACTAAAATTTAGAGGACTTATTCTATGTAACGGTAGCATTCATATAGAATTAGCCAAACTACGCCCTATCCAAAAGATGCTAAAATCGCGATTTTTAGGTCGGTTTATTGCTTTATTTGCTTCACAAAAAACATTCAATAGAAATATGAGAAGTCTTTTCTATACAGCTTCTAAACTCAGCATAGATGAATTGGATAATATGTGGTATTTATTACGTCAAAATAACGGTAAAAGGGTATTGCCTAAAATCACACGCTACATAAACGAACGCTATAAGTACTGGGATAGGTGGATTGGCGCTCTTAAAAATACCGATTTAATAGTAGGGCTGGTATGGGCTACCCAAGATTCTGTGGCTGTAAAAGATATTGCCACACAATTAGACGCCGAAATCAAAAATTCACGCTTGTTTTGGCTTGAAAAAACAGGACATTACCCTATGCTGGAAAATCCTGAGCTTTGGATGGCACTTATAAATAATGCTGTAAAAAGTATCTCAGAAATTAACGTCTCGAATAATTAGGCGATTCTTTGGTTATGGTAATATCATGCGGATGGCTCTCGGTGACGCCGGCAGCCGTGATTTTTACAAATTGTGATTTTTCTTTTAAATCGTCAATAGAGGCGGCTCCACAATATCCCATTCCGGCACGTAATCCACCTATAAATTGATGCATAGTCTCATACAAATCGCCTTTGTAAGGCACACGTCCTACTATTCCTTCCGGAACCAGTTTTTTTATATCATCTTCAACATCCTGAAAATAACGATCTTTTGAGCCTTGTTTCATTGCTTCTACAGATCCCATACCACGATAGGATTTAAATTTTCGACCTTCAAAAATAATGGTTTCACCGGGCGATTCTTTTGTTCCGGCCAGTAAAGAACCCAACATAACAGTCGAAGCGCCGGCTGCAATAGCTTTGGTAATGTCTCCCGTATAACGAATACCGCCATCTGCAATGATAGGTATGTTTGTTTCTTTTAAAGCTTTGGCTACTTCAATAATAGCCGATAATTGCGGAAAACCAACACCGGCTACCACACGTGTGGTACAAATAGAGCCCGGTCCGATACCAACCTTAACCGCATCAGCTCCGGCTTCTGCTAAAAACTTGGCGGCTTCGCCTGTGGCAATATTTCCCACAATTACATCGATATTTGGATGATTGCTTTTAATTTTTTTGAGCGTATTTACAACACCTTCTGTATGCCCGTGCGCGGTATCAATAACCAAGGCGTCAACACCCGCTTCTACCAGTAAATTGGCACGTTCTACAGCATCGGCGGTTACACCAATAGCCGCAGCTACGCGTAAACGTCCGTAGTTATCTTTATTGGCATAGGGGTTTTCGCTTACTTTTATAATATCGCGATATGTAATGAGGCCTATTAATTTATTATCGGCTGTAACCACCGGTAATTTTTCTATTTTATGACGTTGTAAAATAACCGCAGCTTCTTTTAGAGAAGTCCCTTCATGAGTTGTTACCAAATTTTTTGAGGTCATGACCTTCTCAATTTTATGGTCATCATCGCGTTCAAATCTTAAATCGCGGTTAGTAATTATCCCTACTAAAACCCCTTCTCCATCAACAATAGGAATACCGCCAATTTTATATTCGGCCATACACTTTTTAGCATCTAAAA
>CAZMBM010000021.1:0-22999 GCA_964564475.1 uncultured Flavobacteriaceae bacterium
ATTTGGAAAACCTACGGATTTAATAATAATTTTTTCAGTTGCAGGATTAGGATAAATTATAAATGAAAATAAATTTCCATTTGGATTTTCTATGCTCAAAGGGTTTTCCCTATATCTCATTACTATTTTATGTGAACTAATTGTTTTTTTATGGTAATAAATTATTTGTTTATCAGTAGTTATAGTTGGAGCTTCAATTAAGTCTGCAATTAATTCTGAAAACAAAACTGTGGGAACAGAAAAGATGTCTGTTGGAGTATTCCTAACTGCTACACAAATTTCGAAAATAGTATTAGAAGTTATTGTGTCCCTTAAATATCTTGTGTAATATAATTCTAAATTATCACTACTTATACAAGGTGCATAGTATATATAATTAGTGTCATTAATATTTTGCAAAATGCTATTTGAATTAGGAATTACATTAAAGGTTGAATCATTTACTTTTTGTGCAATTCCAATTTCAGTTTCACACGCACCTTGACAATTATTTCCGTCAAATCTTGCATTATTGAAATATAGATATTGACCATTATAACTTATTCCGTGATCCATTACTAGCCAACCGGGAATGTTTTTATTAAAATTCCCACTTATCCTTCCTATATTTGAGACATTCCCCGA
The DNA here is from genome assembly GCA_964564475.1 of uncultured Flavobacteriaceae bacterium. GTDB lineage: Bacteria > Bacteroidota > Bacteroidia > Flavobacteriales > Flavobacteriaceae > CG1-02-35-72. The sequence goes on from CAZMBM010000021.1 coordinate 625, forward strand.
ATTAAAAGTGCCGTGAAATAAATTGTTTAATTCTGTCGGGTAATTTCTTGTTGAAGTCCAGTAGAATTGATTTAATGAATCCATATCTGCAACTGCATCTAAGTGTGGAGGAGTAGGTTGATTTGTGCCATTCAATTCACCAACAAAATTAAATGTTGAATCATTAACTTTTGTAGCGTAATATAATCTTGTATTTATTCCGTCATTCAAGTTGTTAAAAAACAAGTAATTTCCACTAGGAGATATGAAAGGTTCCATTGCGTCAAACGATAGTCCGTTTATTGTTACATCTATTTCTTGTCCAAAAGAGGGGTATGTTTGACTTTTTGCAACTATTGTGCAAAGAAGCAGATAAATTATTAGGAGTTTTCTAAAAATCGTTTTCATAATTTTTATTTTTTTTCGTATGACCACCAACTCCATATTATCCCTCTATTTTATAACTTTACTAAAGATGTTTTAAGGGATAACAGCACTAGCTAATTATTTTTTAACACTTTAAACGGTGTCTTGAGGTGAGATTCAAAGTTAACAATAATATTTAAAGCCTCCTAATTCAGAATAAAACCGTTATTATAAAGGTATTATATTCTTGCTTACAAACAGCCTGCAAAATCTCAAAAAACACCATCGTATAATGCCTACAGTACAGGTCTTTAGACTGCTGTTTTTTATATTATTCTGCCAAAAGTTTGTCTAAAAGCCGGCGTATTTTTTTGCTGTTCCAATCGGCGGCCCCTACGGTAGAAACCACTACTTTGGCCTTTTTACTTACAATATATGTTGCCGGAATACTACGCGTTGTAAACAAATCGGGCTCTTTAGTGTACATATTGTAAGTGGGTAAGTCTAAACCGTTTTTTTTGTAATAAGCCTCTACTTTGGCCACATCGTCTGAGGTAACCAAAATAAAATGAACTTTATCTTTATAATCATTATACAGTTTTTGAATAAGCGGCATCTCTGCACGACATGGGGGGCACCAAGTGGCCCAAAAATTGACAAAAACGACTTCCCTTTTTAAAGATTCAAAGTTTAAATCTGCTGTGTTTACCCCCTTTAAATGCCAGCTGTAATCGGTTAAAGTAGGGCTTTTAACTTCCGTTTTAACAGAAGGCGCAAAGGCCAATTGCCTCAATATCCAAGCCCTCGAATCCGGGTAAATTAAAGCCGCAATGGCGATTACAAAAATTATATTAGACCACATACCTTTACTAAACGCCATATTTTTACAGATTAAATTTTACCATTAGTAGTTTTTTATACCATTTCTTACAAAAGAAAAACCAAAGTTACGTACTTTTTTTACCAAAAATATGCAATTCTGTAAACTCTTTCGGAACTGTTAAAACAGGGCTGTCTGTATCAATATCCGATATATCTATTTCTTCGTTATCAATTTCAACTTTAGTGATTACAAATGGCAAGCCGTATAAATTAAGCCTAAAAGTATTGTAGGTAGTTATGTATTTACCTTCTTTAAATTGCTGAATAACAAGCGAGTCTTGCTTACCTACCAAATTAAAATTCCGCAATCCGTATTTGCCTTTGGTATAATCGTAACCGTCATGAGCATCTTCGTAAACCTGCGATTTTTCTCTACCTAATTTAAAATAAACATCCAGTTTTAACTGCGCTATTGTTTTTTCGTCAACGTATTGTTGGATGGGATATTTGGGAATAATTGCCCCTTCTTTTATAAAAATGGGCATACTGTCAATATCGGCTTCAACCCACTTTTCTTCGCCACCTTGCTCTATGGTATTATCCCAAAAATTATACCAATGGCCTTTCGGAAAATACATGCGGCGGCCTTTGGCATTCGATTCTAAAATGGGGCACACCAATATTTTTTCGCCAAAAATAAATTCATCATTTCTGTAGTGGGTATGGGTATCTTCTTGGTCAAAAATGACGAGTGATTTTATAATGGGAATGCCTTCTTTTGTGTATCTCCAAAATGCCGTATATAAATAAGGTAATAATTGATACCTGATTTCTATAAATTTTCTGACAATATTGGTCACATTCGTATCAAACGAATAGGGCTCTTGATCGCCATGGTCACCCGAAGAATGTGTCCTGCAAAACGGATGAAAAATTCCCAACTGAATCCACCTTACGTACAACTCGCCATTGGGTTGTTCGGCAAACCCCCCAATATCGGATCCAACAAAAGAAAAGCCCGACATAGACATACGTTGCACCTGCGCATTGGCTATAGACAAATGATCCCAGGTAGCCACATTATCGCCCGTCCACGTTGAGGTGTAGCGTTGCGTACCCGCATAGGCCGATCGTGTAATGACAAAAGGACGCTTGGGGTAAGAGAATTTTTTTAAACCGTGATAAGTGGCCCGTGCCATTTGCATACCGTAAATATTGTGGGCTTTTCTATGGCTGCAGTAGTTTCCGTCGTAATTATGACGCACATCGTTGGGGAAGGTTTTGCCGGGCACATCCATAACGGCCGGTTCATTCATATCATTCCAAACGCCCTTTACGCCTATTTCTTCGACCAGTTCTTTAAAAAGATTAGACCACCAATCGCGCACTTTAGGATTTGTAAAATCGGGGAAATAACATTCGCCCGGCCAGACTTTTCCTTTCATATAAGGCCCGTCTGCGCGCTTGCAAAAATAATCCTTTTCTAAACCCTCTTTAAAAACACTGTAATTGGTGTCAATTTTAATCCCGGGGTCTATAATAACAACCGTTTTAAAACCCTTATCGGATAGGTCTTTAACCATTTTTTTAGGATTGGGGAAATGCGCTTTATTCCATGTAAAGCATCTAAACCCATCCATATAATCAATATCCAGATAAATGGCATCACACGGAATTTTTAATTCTCTAAACTTATCTGTTACCTCTTTGACCTTAGATTCGGGATAATAACTCCATTTACATTGATGGTAGCCCAATGCCCACAGGGGTGGCAAATGATGCGGACGCCCCGTTAAATCTGTATAAACAGACACCACATCTTCCATCTGTGGCCCGTAAATAAAATAATAATTCATTTCGCCCCCTTGCGCCCAAAAGCTGGTAATGTTTCGGCGTTCTTGGCAAAAATCAAAAAAAGAACGAAAAGTATTGTCAAAAAATATACCGTAAGCTTTATTGTGATGAATACCTGTATAAAAAGGGATGGTTTTGTAAATAGGATCTTCGCTTCTGCCAAAGGCATACGAATCTGTCGCCCAATTTTCAAATCGTTTTCCTTTTAAGTTATTTTGAACGGGCTTATCACCCAAACCAAAATAACTTTCGCCTTCAAAAGCTGTTTTCGACATTTTAACAATATCGCCCCCAAATTCGTAGCTTTCTTCCCAATGAAACCCTAATTCATCCTCAGAAATCAAGGTATTATCTTTAGCATCGAAAATAGCGGTACGCATATCCAACTTATAGATATAACAAATTAGTTTATCGGTAATAATAATGTACCTGTCGTCTTCTTCTATTAATTCGAGTTTGTTAAAACCCCTGCTGGCATATTTGGTGATGGCATACGAAAAATCTTTTTCGAAAACCGATTTCGTTGTGTATCTAAATCGGAGTACACTATCGCGCTCTATGGTAAGTTGTAAAACAACATTATTTTCGGTTGTAAAGTAAAAAGTATCTACGTCTTTACTGTACGAAATTATTTTTGACGGAAACTGATTTCCTTTGTATTCTAGTTCTGTGTTTAATATCATAAATCGTGTTCAATAAAAAACAAACCTAATCATTTATAGCTTACATTGGTATTCTAATTAGATTTTAAATTTAAGTGAATTTTAGAATAGTGATACCCAAAGGAGGAAGATTTAATACGACTGAAAAATCTTTATTATGACAAGGTATGCTGTTAATGGCAATGGGTTTTCTGTTTGCAAAACCACTGCCGCCAAACCTTTTGGCATCGCTGTTAAATATTTCTTTTAAATTACCGTCTTTAGGGAGTCCTACTCTGTATTCTGACAAGCTTGCAGGGGTAAAATTGCAAACCACAAGTATATCATCGTCACTATTCTTAGCTTTTCTCATATAGGCTATAACAGAATTTGCGTCATCGTCATAACTTATCCATTCAAAACCTTCCGGACTAAAAGCCTTTTCGTATAAAGCCGGCGTTGTTTTGTAGATTTTGTTTAGAGACGCTACATATTTTTGCATATTTTTATGCGGCATAAATTCTAAAAGATTCCAATCCAAACTCTTTTCAAAATTCCATTCGGCGTATTGCCCGAATTCACCACCCATAAACAACAATTTTGTGCCGGGGTGTGTAAACATATAACCGTAAAGTAGTCTTAAATTGGCAAAACGCTGCCATTCGTCTCCGGGCATTTTACTCAGTAGCGATTTTTTACCGTACACCACCTCGTCATGAGATAAGGGAAGCATAAAGTTTTCGGTAAAAGCATAGGTCAAGCTAAAGCTGATGTCGTTTTGATGGTGTTTTCTATATATGGGATCTTTAGAAAAATATTGCAAGGTGTCGTGCATCCAACCCATCATCCATTTCATACCAAAACCCAAGCCTCCTGTAAAAGTAGGATGTGACACTTTGGGAAAAGCCGTTGACTCTTCGGCAATGGTTTGTACATCGGGAAAGGATTTATAGACTTCGGTATTTAACTCTTTAAAAAACGATACGGCTTCTAAATTTTCTCTGCCACCGTAAATATTGGGTTCCCATTCGCCTTCTTCTCTTGAATAGTCTAAAAATAACATCGACGCCACAGCATCAACACGTAGGGCATCGGCATGGAACTGATCCAACCAAAAAATGGCATTGCTTATTAAAAAGGCTCTGACTTCGTTACGTCCGTAATTAAAAATAAGGCTTTTCCAATCGGGATGATAGCCTCTTCTTCTATCGGGGTGTTCGTACAAATGTGTTCCATCAAACAAGCCTAGTCCGTGAGCATCTTCAGGGAAATGAGAGGGTACCCAGTCTAAAATAATTCCAATATTGTTTTGATGCAGTTTATCTACCAGATATTTAAATTCATCAGGATAACCAAAACGCGAAGTGGGCGCAAAATACCCTGTGAGTTGGTAGCCCCAAGAAGGATCGTAGGGGAATTCCATTACCGGCATCAATTCTACATGAGTAAAATGCATCTTTTTAACATAGCGCACTAATTCTTCTGCCAATTCGGTGTACGATAAAAAACGGTTTTCTTCAACTTGACGCTTCCACGAGCCCAAATGGACTTCGTAAACAGAAAAAGGCGCTTCTAAGCTATTGGTCTTTTGACGCTTTTTCATCCATCGGGTATCTTTCCAAGTATAGTTGTCTTCCCAAACTTCCGAAGCTGTTTTAGGCGGGTGCTCACAGCGTCTGGCATAGGGGTCTGCCTTTTCAGTAGATATGTTTGTATCTGTATTTTGTATTTTATATTTATATATAGCCCCCTTTCCTACATGTGGAATAAAACCTTCCCAAATGCCGCTTTTGTCCCAACGCACGTGTAAAGCATGGGTTCCTTCTTGCCAGTAGTTAAAGTCGCCTATAACAGATACGGCCTTGGCACTGGGCGCCCAAACGGCAAAATAAGTCCCTTTTACGCCATCTAAAGTCAACACGTGAGACCCAAATTTTTCATAAAGCCTAAAATGCTTTCCCGCTTTAAAAAGATTGATGTCGAATTCTGAAAAGAGACTGTGTACTTTTACTGCTGTCATGTGTCATTTAATGATTGATAATATTTGAAATACCTTTTAAAGGGATTAAAGCCCAACGCGGGCGTGAGTTTAGTTCGTAACCCAGTTCGTAAACCGCTTTTTCTAACAAGCAGTATTTAAGTATAAAAATACGTTCTTGATTGTAGCCAATATTTAGATTGGCCTTTTGAACCGCGTCAATATACGTTTGTAAAAACACGCCGGTAAAATAGCGATACAATAACTCTCCTGCTTTAAATAAGGTCTCTTGAGAATGTTTATAAGCCTTTCCGTTATTAAAAATAGTGGCATAAATGGCATAATGAAACGATCTAAATAATCCGGCCACATCTTTTAAGGGGGGTTGTTTTACCTTTCTGTCGCGAATAGTACTTTCGGGTTCGCCTTCGAAATCTAAAATATAGAAATCGTCTTCTTTTACCAATATCTGACCCAAGTGATAATCACCGTGTACCCTAATGCGCTCGCCTTTTAATTTTGTCCAGTCAAAAGTGACAAAGCGTTTCCTGATAATATTTTTTTTGTCTAAAAATTCCTTGGCCAGTTCTAAGGTAAGACCTTCTAATTTATGAAGATTATTTTCAACAGCATTTAGTCTATTTTGGAATTGATATAGTAGCCTGTTCTTAAGCCAAACCGTATAATCGCCATTAAAATGTGCAGGCGTAAAAGCGGTATCTTCAAACTCAGAACCCAATGTTATATGCATTTCTGCTGTACGTTTTGCCAAAGTCTGTACCTTTTTAAAGAGGTCAAGACCAATCCAATCTATAATCTGTTGAGGGACTTCGTTTAATTCTAAACGCAAATATAATTCTGTAGCGGGCAATTTATTTACATCTATATTTTTAGATTCTAAATTTAAAAATACCTTGTGAAATTCTTTGAGCATATAGTCCCATGCATCGCCTTCATTAGGAATTATTTTTTGCATAAGGGCTATTGTGATAAAGGTATTCTCTGAATCGACAATGTTTATACTCCCCAAAAATGGTGGTGTATTCTTAAAACCTTTTTTTTCTGATAAAAACCGGCTCATTTCATAATCGGGGTTTTTATCGGCATAAATACGTCTAAAAAATTTTAAGACATACTTTTCGTTATATACTATAGAAGTATTACTCTGTTCTAAACCCATAAATCGCGATGACTCATAAGAAACATCACTAAATAATAAGTTTTTATGATACTGCACCTTAGTTTTATCGTTGGGTTTTGCTTTTACAATACGCTCGAATACCAATTTTCTATACGCTTCTAAATTGATGGCGTCTATTATAAATCCCTCTTGACCTTTTATGCTTATCGGAAGAATTCTGTCTTTTTTTGCGAAATTCTCATCAGATACAAAGGCTATGGGTAAAAAGTAATGTTGGTAAAAAGCTTCGTCAAAATTAATTTCTAAAATTAAGCCATAATAAACTTCGTCGTCTTGCTGAATTCTAAAATACTCTGACAATTCAATGTATTTTAATTTACTGGCTTTACCGCCATACCAACGTTGTTTAATTATGTAAGTTTCTAAAACATCCGATAGAAATATTTTGACAAAGGCTTTATCATCCAGCAATGATTCCCAAGGAACATCAAAATTATAAAAAGCTGTAGGCTCTGTTTTAAAAACTCTTTTAGACATAATACTCCTTATTTTTTTATTTTAAATATGTGAAAAGGTAATGCCGAATCTAAAGCGACATAATTCCATTCTTTATTCCATACATAATTATTTCCTGTAATTAAATCAGTGATGTTTATCGGATGCCCTTCGTTTATACCGAGTTGACATAAAGGAAGTTGTACGGTACCTTCCTGTCTGTTAAAAGCATCTAAGTTTACCACTATCAACAGTTCATTAGTTTTAGAATTATCCCATTTGTAAAAAGCAATTAATTTATCGTTATCTACCGTACAAAATTTAATATTATTGGTCTGCTGCAAAGCTTCATTTTCCTGCCGTATTTTATTCACCTGCGCAATAATGCTTGACAACCTGTTTTCTTTAAACCAATTGTATTCAGAAACCTGAAATTTTTCTGAATTCAGATATTCTTCTTTTCCTTCCAGAGCTTCACTAATCATAAGTTCAAAAACAGGGCCATAAATACCCGTATTTGAACTTAGGGTTGCCGCCAATACATAGCGCTGTATATATTTAGATTCATTGGCTCCTTGCAAATGAAAAGGATTGATATCAGGTGTGTTAGGCCAAAAATTGGGCCGCATGTACTCTCGCAATTCTGTCTGGGTCAGTTCTTCTACATAGTCGGTTAATTCTTGTTTTGATTCGCGCCATGTAAAGTATGTGTACGATTGCGAAAAGCCTTGTTTAGCCAATTGTTGCATAATTTTAGGACGGGTAAAAGCCTCGGCTAAAAATAACACATCGGGATGTTTTTTCTTGACTTCCTCTATAATCCAACCCCAAAAATAAAAAGGTTTTGTATGCGGATTGTCAACTCTAAAAATACGAATACCGCAGTCAATCCAATACAACAAAATACTGAGACATTCCTCCCACAGATTTTCGTAATCTCGGGTTTCAAAATAAATAGGCAATATATCTTGGTATTTTTTTGGTGGATTTTCGGCGTATTGCACGGTGCCATCGGGTCGCCATTTAAACCATTGGGGATGTTCTTTAACCCAAGGATGATCAGGTGCCGCTTGTAAGGCGTAATCCATGGCTATTTCAATTCCCATTTTTTTTGCCTTTTTAATGAGTCTCTTAAAATCTTCTGTATTACCTAACAAGGGGTTAATATCTTTGTGACCTCCGTATTGAGACCCAATACCCCAAGCAGAACCAACATCATCAGACTTCGCCTGGGTATTGTTATTTTTCCCCTTTCTGTTTATTTCTCCTATTGGATGTACAGGTGGAAAGTACAAAGTATCAAAACCCATTTGCGCCACACGTGGCAATAATTTCTCGCAATCTTTAAATGTGCCGTGAGTGCCTTTTTTAGATGCGGCTGAGCGTGGAAAAAATTCATACCAAGTACTAAACCGCGCCTTTAGTCTATCCACATAAACCTTATATGTTTTAGAGGAATTGACAAATGGCTTTTTGGGATATTTATAAAATAATGCCCGAAGCTTATCACTCTTTGCCAGAGCTACGGCCTCATCGTATTTTGTATTATCTGAAAATACTTTTACAAGGTTTTTAAGGTATTCCTTCTCAGAAGCCGTGGCTTTCCTCATAATGGCTTTTACAAATGCAACACCTTCTAACAACTCTAAAGACACCTCTTGATTGTCGGCTATTTTACAGGCGATACCTTTTTGCCAATTTAAGGCATAATCTACCCAAGCCTGAATTTTATAAGTGTAATAGCCCTGAAGTGGTACAGAAAAACGTGCATACCACTCGTCATTATCCAAAAAACACATTCTAAGCTCTTGCCATTTCCGTGTACTTTCGTGTTTAAAAAGAACAGAAGCAGCGAGCGTGTCGTGCCCATCTGCCAATATGTGAGCCCCTACATTAACATTCTCGTTTACAACACGTTTAATGGCTGTTTCGCCGCAATCTGCCTGTGGACTTACAGCTTGAATTACAACTCGCTTTTGATTTTTCATCGTTTAAAAATCGTATATATTTTACAAAATAGCACAAGCTATTTTAGGTGACCAAGTTATAAAAAAAAGGCGCTTAATGTTTTTAGAACAAGGAAAATCACTACAACGATTTAGTAAAATAATTTGAGGCTTATATTTTATATTTCAAACTATTACAGCAAAAATTAAATATAAAAAAGCCCTCCATAAAGGAAGGCTTTTTTTGTAATTATTTAAATAAAAATTTAGTCGTTTTGTATCTTAATTAAATTTAAAGCACTGCCATAATTATACCATTCAATTTGGTTTTTATTGTAGGTGTGGTTTAAATTAATGACGTCTTTACTACCATCACTGTGTACCACTTCTACTGTCAATGGTTTACCGGGCGAAAAGCTGTCTAAATCTAAAAAGTTAAAGGTATCGTCTTCTTGAATAAGGTCGTAATCGGCCTCATTGGCAAAAGTTAATCCCAACATCCCTTGCTTTTTAAGGTTTGTTTCGTGAATACGTGCAAACGATTTAACAATAACGGCCACAACACCCAAATTACGCGGTTCCATAGCGGCGTGCTCACGTGATGAGCCTTCGCCATAATTATGGTCGCCCACTACAACAGAAGGCACACCGGCAGCCTTATAAGCTCTCGCCGTATCAGGAACAGTACCGTATTCTCCCGTTAATTGATTTTTAACTTTATTAGTTGCCCCTCCAAAAGCATTTACAGCACCAATAAGCATATTGTTAGAAATATTATCTAAATGACCTCTAAATCGCAACCAAGGCCCCGCCATAGAAATATGATCTGTAGTACATTTTCCAAAAGCTTTTATTAAAAGCTTGGCACCAGTTATGCTAGAGCCAATAGGTTTAAAAGGTGTTAATAATTGCAAACGTTGTGAGTCGGGTGAAACAGCCACTTCTACACCTGTACCATCTTCAATTGGCGCGACATATCCGGGGTCTTTAACATCAAAGCCTTTAGGAGGTAATTCAAATCCGGTGGGTTCTTCGAGCATCACCTCTACCCCATCTTTATTGATGAGTTTATCTGTTATCGGATTAAAATCTAAACGACCTGAAATGGCAACAGCAGCTACCATTGACGGTGAGGCGACAAAAGCATGGGTATTAGGATTGCCATCGGCACGTTTAGAAAAATTACGGTTAAAAGAGTGTACAATGGTGTTTTTCTCTTGTTTATCGGCACCTGCCCTCGCCCACTGTCCAATACAAGGACCACAGGCATTTGTAAATATTTTAGCATTTAAATCTCTAAAGATATCTAACAAACCATCTCTGTCTGCTGTATAACGCACCTGCTCTGAACCCGGGTTAATACCAAATTCGGCTTGGGCTACCAATTTTTTATCAAGAGCTTGCTTGGCAATTGAGGCCGCACGCGACAAATCTTCGTAAGATGAGTTTGTACAAGAGCCTATTAAACCCCATTCTACTTTTAAGGGCCAACCGTTTTTAGTCGCTTTTTCTGTCATCTCGCCAACCGGTGTGGCCAAATCGGGCGTAAAAGGCCCGTTAAGATGTGGTTTTAATTCTGATAAATTGATTTCTATTAGTTCGTCAAAATATTGCTCTGGATGGGCATATACTTCATCATCACCTGTCAAATATGGGGCAATTTTATTGGCTTCATCAGCTACTTCATCACGACCTGTAGCGCGTAAGTAGCGCTCCATAGAGGCGTCGTAACCAAAGGTTGACGTGGTGGCGCCAATTTCGGCGCCCATATTACAAATAGTTCCTTTACCTGTGGCCGACATTGATTTGGCGCCTTCGCCAAAATATTCAACAATAGCTCCCGTACCGCCTTTTGCCGTAAGAATACCCGCAACTTTAAGGATAACATCTTTTGGAGCTGTCCAACCCGATAATTTACCTGTTAATTTAACGCCTATGAGTTTTGGAAATTTCAATTCCCAAGCCATACCGGCCATTACATCAACAGCGTCGGCACCACCTACACCGATGGCTACCATACCCAAGCCACCTGCATTTACGGTATGCGAATCGGTACCAATCATCATACCGCCCGGAAAAGCATAATTTTCTAAAACCACTTGGTGAATAATGCCGGCACCCGGTTTCCAAAAACCGATGCCGTATTTATTTGACACCGAAGCTAAAAAATTAAAAACCTCACTACTTGTATTTATAGCTTCTTGTAAATCCTTATCGGCACCTATTCTGGCTTGAATAAGGTGATCGCAATGAACCGTTGTAGGTACAGCTACCTTTTTTTTACCGGCTTGCATAAATTGCAATAAAGCCATTTGTGCCGTAGCATCTTGGCAGGCAATGCGGTCCGGCGCAAAATCAACATAGTCTTTACCTCTTACAAATGCTTTGGTAGGCTTACCGTCCCAAAGGTGGTTGTACAATATTTTTTCGGCCAAAGTAAGTGGGCGCCCCACTACTGCTTTAGCAATATCTACGCGAGCCGTCATACGCGCGTAAACAGCTTTAATCATCTCTATATCAAAAGCCATAATGTATAATTTTTATTGATTATTTAAGTCTTATTTCCTATGCGAAAATACAAATTTTAGATGTAATTTTAAATATATTTAGGCATTATCCGCATTGATTAATTATATATTATTTAAACAGCTATATTTTGAGAATATTTTATTTTATGACGCCTGAAAAGTGTCTTTTTTGAAATATTTATAATAAAAAAAAAAGCAGGTCTGTAAGCCGGATTCTGTATTCCGATGAAACGGAACCCTTATCATTTATCTGAGCTAAAAATTGCTTGATAGCTTAAGCTGTTTACCCCTTGGATTTGGGCGAGTTCCCTTATTCGACATAAATCGAAGCTCCAATATACGTAACATTGCACCGCGTAGAGTTTACCTGATTTCACTACAGCCTAACTGTACTTGCTTTCTGTTGCACTTGTCCTCGGCTTTCGCCGGATGGGTGTTACCCACTACGCTACTCTGTGGTGTCCGGACTTTCCTTTCCGATCCCCGAATCGGGGCGGAACGATAAGGCGACCTGCGGGACAAAAATAGTTATAATTTGTGTTTAAATATTAATATTTATCATTTTCTGTCAAATGCGGTATTAATCAGTTCATTTTGATTGTCGGTGTGCAAAGCGTAATTAAAGCCGCTGTAAACACTGTAGCCACCGTGTTCGCCTTCTTTATTTAAGGCGATAAATCCGACTTGCAGGCCTTTCATATTCTTGTGCTTCTTAATAATTCTTTCTACAGCGGCCTTACACGCTTCTGCGGGGTGCAAGCCCAGGCGCATTAATTCTACAACAATGGCACTGCCGGCAATACGAATAACCGCCTCTCCCACACCAGTGGCACAAGCCGCACCTACTTCATTATCTACAAACAATCCCGCACCAATTAAAGGCGAATCGCCTACCCTGCCGTGCAACTTATAAGCCATACCGCTAGTGGTACAAGAACCCGATAAATTTCCGAAAATATCAATTGCCAACATACCGATAGTATCGTGGTTTTCGCTATTAATAACGGGTTGGTATTTAGATTTTACCTTCCAAGCTTCCCAAGCTCTTTTTGATTTATCTGTCAATAGATTGACCGTTTTAAACCCTTTTTCTTTGGCGAATTGTAAAGCGCCTTCACCCACCAATAACACATGGGGTGTTTCGTCCATCACTTTACGGGCCACGGCAATAGGGTTCTCTATGTTTTGTAAAAAGGCCACAGCGCCACAGCGGTTATTCTCATCCATTATACAGGCGTCAAGCGTTACAAAACCATCTCTATCGGGCAAACCGCCAAGACCCACACTTTGGTTATCGGGGTCAGATTCTACCACCATCACTCCTTTTTCTACGGCATCCAGTGCTTTACCGCCAAATTCTAAAATTTTCCACGCATCGACATTGGCCTGCATACCATGACGCCAAGTAGAAATGACAATGGGCTTCTTAACAGGTTTCTTGAACTTTATGAGTGGCATTTTACTTTGAGAAAATGTTTTACCGATAACAGCCAAACTACTTAAAGAGGCTAATTTTAGAAAGTTGCGGCGCGTTTTCATAGGCTTAAATTTTAAAATTGACGTATGTAAAAATAGCGAAATTATAGAACAGGTCGTCCTTTTATTTCAATTTTACGGCCGTTTAAAAAGTTAATTGTATATTTAAACAGGTTTTAAATACGCTATACCGCAACAACAATGAAAAAAAGCATTTGCCTTATTAGTATTATTTTGCTATCACTAAACGGATTTGGACAAAATTTCTCACAGTTAAACAATCAAAAACTGAAGACCTCACAAGATTTTAAACAAGCTGAGGGCAATGCTCTAGAAGCCTCAAACTATTTATTGAACACTCCATACAACAAAAACGACGTCAACAGGCTGTACGCCATACAGTACGTCATAAAATGGATGGAAGGAACACCCGACTATACCTTTTCAATTGGAAGTAAAGCTATGACATTAACCAAAGGACGTGATAAATTATTGTCTTTATATTTTGCCGCTATAACTAAAGCTGTCTTGGAAAATAAGGGTCCTAAACTCACTGACGATCAAATTTACTACAAAGCAGAAGCCTATTTGGTTGACTTTTGTGCCAACCCCAAAAACAATTTAAAACCATCAAAGGCTATTAAGAAGATTTTAAGGAAAAAGGGGTAATCCACTTAGGCCTCTCTGTGTAAAAATGCTTTTTTCTTGAGTAGTTCGGCTTCGGTTTCTACACAATCATCATCGGGAACACAACAATCAACCGGACACACGGCGGCACATTGAGGCTCCTCGTGAAAACCTTTACACTCTGTACACTTATCGGGTACAATAAAATAATACTCGTCGGAAACAGGCTCATTGTCAACATCGGCATCAACAGTTTTACCGTTGGGTAAAACGACTTTACCATATAACAAAGTACCATCATTATAGCGCCAATCTTCGGCCGATTCGTAAATGGCATTATTAGGACATTCGGGTTCACAAGCGCCACAATTTATACATTCATCGGTTATAATTATTGCCATAGTATTTTTGCTAAATTTGTGGCTGCAAATATAGATATAATTGCTTATTTACTTAAAGCTATATGACACTAGAAAACAGATTACGTGCTTTTGAAAAGTTAGGTCGATTTTTAACACAATTTTCAACCGAGACTTTTATAAAAAATGATAGTCAAGATGACAATGACAATTATTTTGACGCTTTTGCTATGCAACTCAAGCGACAATATGAATTTAATTCGTGGTTTACCTTAGAGCAACTGGTGTTTGCTTGCAAAAGCTGGTGCAAATCTTTAACATACAGCAATCTAAACAAGTGGACTTCAAATTATACTTTAGGTGAAAACAAACCAAAAACCGTGGCTATTGTCATGGCCGGAAACATACCTTTAGTTGGTTTTCACGACTTTGTATCGTCACTTATAGCCGGTCATAAGGTACTGATTAAGGCATCGCATAACGACAAACATTTGTTGCCTATTTTGGCCAAATATTTAGAATTTATTGAACCGGAATTTAAAAACTTCATCGGCTTTACAGATGAAAAATTATCGAATTTTGATGCCGTTATCGCCACAGGCAGCGACAATACATCGCGTTATTTTGAATATTATTTTGGGAAGTACCCACACATAATTCGCAAAAACCGTAATTCGGTAGCCGTATTAACGGGAAATGAGACGCAAGAAGAATTAACTTTATTGGGCGAAGATATCTTCCGTTATTTTGGTTTAGGTTGTCGTAGTGTGTCGAAATTACTTATACCCAAAAGCTACAACTTCGACAATTTTTTTAAGGCTATGTTTATTTATGCCGATATTATTAACTACAAAAAATATCAAAATAATTACGATTACAATAAAGCTGTCTATCTTATGAGTGAATTTAAATTGCTTGAAAACGGCTTTTTAATGCTCAAAGAAGACCCCAGTTACGCCTCTCCCATTGCCACTCTTTTTTATGAATATTACGACAATTTAGACGACTTGGAATCTCAATTAACGCTGGATGCCGATAAAATACAGTGTATCGTCAGTAAAGCGCCTTTAAAAAATGCAGTACCCTTTGGACAAACGCAACAACCGGTATTATGGGATTATGCCGATGGCGTTGATACTTTAGCCTTTTTGCAGGCACTTTAATTTTTACGGATAAAAATAAAGTCGCCTCCCTCGTCACCCACACCTTGAATACTGCCATATTGTGGTGTGTTGGGTGAATTGTTACCCACAGGGGTTTCTATTCTGTTAAACATTTGACCTGCCGATACGTAGGCGTCCTTATTATTCTCGAGCCTGTCTAATAAATATTTCATAAACACGCTTATATTGGGAACTGTTTTTAAGTACCGCTTGTAATGGCTTTTCTGCCGGGTAATTCGTATTTTTTCTGGATACTTAAATTGGCATTTTTAATACTAAACGCACGTGTTTTAAAAATACTGCCACTAAAACACGCATCAGAAATAAGTAAGGTATGTTTAGATTTTATACGTTTAATATTATCGCGTACAAGTGTATTGTTTATCCAATTATCGGTATAATCTGCTTCGGCATCGGCAGGAAGCCAATAAGCAATTTTATCTTCTACAACATAAGTGCCGTGTCCTGCATAAAATATGAGTAAATTGTTCTTGAGAAAACAAACTCCTTATCATTAATAGGTTTATTAATAAAAGGCTGAATTTTTTCATAGATGTGGTTCTTGGTTCGGAATTTTAGATGTTCTATTTTTATACAAATTATTTTAAATCAATAAAGTAGATGATCAGTAGGCAAAAAAAATACGTCAGATGACGTATTTTATAATATTTGTAAAATGGGTGTTTTAAGACAGGTTAAAGTCGGTTTCTAACCTTATATAATCTAAAAACTCCTGTTTTGTTTTACTGTTTTTAAACTGCCCCCCAAATTCGGCTGTAACCGTACTGCTGGCGATGTCTCTTATACCGCGCGAATTAACACACAGGTGTTTGGCATCTATCACACAGGCAACATCCTCTGTTCCCAAAGCTTTTTGCAAAGCTTGAACCACTTGCATGGTTAAACGCTCTTGTACCTGAGGTCTTTTGGCAAAATAATCGACTATGCGATTCATCTTAGATAAACCTATGACTTTACCTTTAGAAATATAGGCCACATGGGCACGTCCTATTATAGGTAAAAAATGATGTTCGCAAGTGGTGTATAAAACGATGTTTTTTTCTACCAGCATCTCGCCATACTTATAAGTATTGTCAAAAGTAGAAAGTCTTGGCTTTTTATCGGGATTTAAACCCATAAACATTTCTTTTACAAAGGCTTTTGCCACACGTCTGGGTGTTCCTTTTAAACTATCATCAGTTAAATCTAAGCCTAAAGTTTGCAAAATATGTTCAAAATCGGCTTCTATGGCATCTATTTTTTCTTCATCAGACAGGCTAAAAGCGTCATGTCTCAATGGTGTTGTAGCCGATGTACTTACATGATTATCACCCAGTTCATCAATTTCATGATGGCTCAAGCCGTTTTTTCCTTCAAACATAATTTTAATTTAGACTGCAAAGTTATGAATTCTTTAGCAACTCTAAGAGTTCTTTTAACGAACAGTTTTGTTGCGTACCGCTTTGCATATTTTTTAATGTATATTTTTGATTTTCTATTTCTTTACTCCCCGCTAAAACCACAAATTCAATGCCACGTTTATTGGCGTAAGCCATTTGCTTTTTCATTTTTGACGCGTCGGGATATAACTCGGCATTCAATCCCTTTAGTCGGATTTGTTTAACAGCCTTTACAGCATATAAAGCTTCCGCTTCGCCAAAGTTTATAAATAGTACTTTAGGCTTTGGTAACGACACATCTTCAAATAAATTCAATTCTTCTAAAGCCAGATAAATACGATCTAATCCAAACGATATACCAATGCCGCCTACCCCTTTTAAGCCAAAAATACCGGTTAAATCATCATAACGACCGCCGCCGCCAATAGAACCCATTTTTACACCGGTGGCTTCTACCTCGTAAATAGCGCCTGTGTAATAGTTTAAACCGCGTGCTAAGGTAACATCAATGTCTAAAGTAGCACTTTGCAAACCCACTGAGTCTATTGTTTCTACTACAAATTGTAACGCTTCTACCCCTTTTGTACCGTCAACAGAATTGGCCAACATCTTTCGCAATTCAGACAATTTGTTTTGGTTGCTCCCTTTGAAATGAAATA
Source organism: uncultured Flavobacteriaceae bacterium (assembly GCA_964564475.1). Taxonomy (GTDB): domain Bacteria; phylum Bacteroidota; class Bacteroidia; order Flavobacteriales; family Flavobacteriaceae; genus CG1-02-35-72. Next base: position 18,059 of record CAZMBM010000021.1, read on the forward strand.
AAGGTGTTAATTTGTCTATAGCCTCTTGGCTGATACCCTTGGCCAGCATTTCTTTTGTAACACCATCTACACCTATCTTATCAAGTTTATCAAGTGCTACTGTAAAATCGATTAATTTATCTTTAGCCCCAATTATTTCGGCCAAGCCCGACAATATTTTACGATTATTGAGTTTTATTTTAACATCGGGCAGTTTTAGTTTTGTAAACACATCGTCGTACAATTGTACAAAAGCCACTTCTTGCCATAAGGATGTGCTGCCTACCACATCGGCATCACACTGATAAAACTCTCTAAAGCGTCCTTTTTGGGGACGGTCTGCCCGCCATACAGGTTGCATTTGGTAGCGTTTAAACGGAAAAGTAATGTCGTTTTGGTGTTGTACCACATAGCGTGCAAAAGGTACGGTGAGGTCGTAACGCAGGGCTTTTTCGGAAATTTGAGCAGTTAATTTTTTACTGTTTTTCGAGTCTAAATCTGCTTCGTTAACTTTATTGAGAAAATCTCCCGAATTCAAAATCTTAAAAATAAGTCTATCCCCTTCTTCGCCGTATTTCCCCATAAGGGTAGAGCTGTTTTCAAAGGCCGGTGTTTCAATAGGCATAAAGCCAAACAACTCGAACGCTTTTTTAATCGTGTTGAAAATATAGTTGCGTTGGGCGACTTCTGTAGGTGAGAAATCGCGTGTACCTTTGGGAATACTTGGTTTAACCGCCATGTTGTGTTTATCGTTAAAAATGCAAATATCATAAAATCTGCGCTATTTTTCTAGTAATTTTCGGGCCTTTTCTAAATCTTCTAATGTATCTATCCCAATAGGGTTATAATTTATTTCTATCATTTTTACAGGCATAGCATTATAAATAAAACGCAAGTTTTCTAATTTTTCTACTTTTTCAAGCGGCGCCATAGGCAGGCTTGTAAAATCTAAAAGCGCCTGTTTCCTAAAAGCATAAATACCTATGTGTTTGTAATATTTGGCTTTTATACCAGCCCTGTTAAATGGTATGGGCGCTCTTGAAAAATACTGTGCAAAATTATCTTTATTGACAACAACCTTAACGTTATTGGGGTTTTCTATGTCTTCAGGTTTGTTTATCAGCGTCATTAACGAGGCCAAAGCAATTGTCTGCTCGGTATCATTTTTAAAAACATCTAAAAGGGGTGCTAAGGTTTCGCGTTTGGTAAAAGGCTCATCGCCTTGTACATTTACAACGATGTCAACATCCAGATTGACTATCGCCTCGGCAATGCGGTCGCTCCCGCTTTCGTGCGATTTTAAACTCATAATGGCTTTACCGCCGTTGTTGGTAATGTCGTCGAATATAATTTCACTGTCGGTAACAACATAAACATCGTCAAACAAACGGGTGTTTACAGTAGCTAAATAAGTAGTGAGTATAACCGATTTACCCCCCAAATCTTGCATGAGTTTTCCCGGAAAGCGCAAAGCCTCATAACGGGCAGGAATCATGGCAATTATAGTCATACAAAAATATTAAGAGGCTAATTTAAGGATTAAAGTTTAAAAATAAGTATAATTAGAAAATGTTTGATTTACACATATAAGTATTAATAAAAGCAAAAACCCACAACAAAGTTATGGGTTTTTTAGCGGAGAAAGAGGGATTCGAACCCCCGGAGGTGTGACCCTCAACAGTTTTCAAGACTGCCGCATTCGACCACTCTGCCATTTCTCCTTTAACTTAAAGAGTCTCAAAAGAGAAGATATAATACAGTTCAAAGCAATGTTTTCTTAATAGAATTTGCTCAATCTGCCTCCCGATACTTCGGGACTCCTTTAGCGTGCGCAAATATAAAACCCTTTTTTGTTTTGCTCAAACATTTTAGTTCTTTTTTTTAATTCTAAATACATGAGGAATGGGACATTTAAAATCCGTAAAAAAAACTTACTTTGTGAGCCAATATCAAATATGAACACACGTAAAAAATTTCCTACAAAATACTCTGTTAGATTCTTGGTTTGGCTGGTATTCACAGTATTTATAAAATTCTTTAGGATAAAAGCACGCATGCCTAATAATGTCAGAAAACTCAAACCGCCATATCTTGTTATAGGAAATCATGTGGGCTATTGGGATGCTTTTATTGTGGGGTATTTTTTACCTCATTTTACACATTTTATTTCTTCTGATGTAACTTTTAGACATCCGTTTATGCGCTATTTTTTAACACGTTTGGGAACCATTCCTGTAAAAAAGAATATGCGCGATACACAAGTGGTAAGAGATATGATTTCTGTAATTAAACAAGGAGAAAATGTCGGTCTTTTCCCTGAAGCCCTTAGAAGTTGGACCGGAAGCAGTTTTAAGATGGATAGGTCAATAGCCAAATTCATTAAACTTTTAAACGTGCCGGTTGTTGTTTCAACAGCGAAAGGAATGAGCCTTTTTAATCCCCGTTGGGCTAGCAAGTTCAGATTTACTCAAGTAGTCATAGATTACAATTTGGTCTTTACCAAAGAAGCACTACAAAACATGTCCAGTCAAGATATTTATACAAAATTAAACAGGGATTTTTTTTATGACGAAGTGGCGTATCAGCAAAAGAAAATGAATAAAATACATTCTAAGCACAAAGCCGAACACATTGGTCATGTTTTATATCTATGCCCTAATTGCCACTCTATTGATAGTTTTACGGCCTCGGGAAACACCTTTTTATGTACGCACTGTCATTACGATATTCTGATAGATGATTTTGGTTTTTTTAAACGCCTCTCTGCCGGAAAATTATTTTTTAACAACATACGTGATTGGTATGCTTGGGAAGAAAAATACTTGTTAAATCACGTCAATAAAATGTATGACCGCAAGGACAGTTCTTGTATTTTTGAGGACAGTCATTCAAAATTTTACCGCAGTAATGCCAAAGGTAAGATGGTTTTTACAGATACCGTAAACCTCAAACTATTTATAGATAGAATTGAAATTGAACAAGGTACTAAAGGGACTACGATTACATTTAATTTTGATGATTTGCAAACTATAAATCCGCAAATTAACGAACGGTTGGAAGTCTATTATGCCGACAAAGCCTATCGGTTTGTTGGTGGAAAACCAGGTGTTTCGGGCCTTAAATGGGAAGTGGCTCTTAATGCCTTGTGGAAAAAGACGGGGCAAAACCACAAACTCTCTGCGTATATTGAGCAAAATCTAGAAGACTAAAATCCCGAATACAATTTTTACTTCTCTTTTTAACAAAATAATACTTAGTTTAATTATGAGGTCTCCTTTTAGAACTGTTTCTATTGCTTTTATAGGAGTTGTTACGGTTACTGCTTTTAGAACGCCACTTTTTAGGCTTATAATGCGTGCTTTGCGTCTTTTTGTTTTCCTTCGGTGTTTCCAAAGGCGTATCAACCTTAAAAGGATGGTCTTCTATGACGGGAATATCTTGTTTAATAAGTTTTTGAATATCGCGCAGATAAACACGCTCTTCTTGATCACAAAACGAAACGGCTACCCCACTGGCTCTAGCCCTACCCGTTCTGCCAATACGGTGGACGTAGGTTTCGGGTATATTGGGTAAATCATAATTAATAACCAAGGGCAGTTCTTCTATATCAATACCGCGTGCGGCAATATCAGTGGCTACCAATACCCTCAAAGCACCCTTTTTAAAACTGTTTAAGGCATTTTGTCTGGCTGTTTGCGACTTGTTTCCGTGGATGGCTTCGGCTTCAATCTCCTCACGCCTCAGTAGTTTTACAATTTTATTGGCGCCGTGTTTGGTACGTGAAAAAACCAGTACAGAATAGCTGTTTTCTACTTGTAAAAGATGAATTAGTAACTTTATTTTACTGCGTTTACTGACAAAATACACCTTTTGTGTGACCTTTTCTGCCGTGGCTTGTTCGGGTTTTATAACTACTTTTTCGGGATGACTGTCTAATATTTTATGTGATAAAGTCACAATGGCGGCAGGCATAGTAGCCGAAAAAAACAACGATTGTCTTTTGGCCGGTAATTTGGCAATTATTTTTTTAATATCGTGTATAAAGCCCATGTCCAACATCCTGTCGGCTTCATCTAAAACAAAGTAGTTTATATCTCTGAGAGAAATAATGCCTTGATTTATCAAGTCTAACAATCTGCCCGGTGTAGCCACAAGTACATCTACACCTTTGCGCAGTATTTGCACTTGATTTCCTTGCTTTACACCGCCAAAAATAACAGTATTATTTATGTTTGTAAATCGGCTATAAGCCGTAAAACTATCGCCAATCTGGATAGCCAACTCGCGTGTTGGGGTTACAATAAGCGCTTTTATTGTTCTACGGCCTTTTTCCTTGTTGTTTTTTAGGTAAATCTGTTGTAGAATAGGAATGGCAAAGGCAGCCGTTTTACCGGTACCTGTTTGGGCCGAGCCCAAAAGGTCTTTACCTTTTAAAAGTATAGGGATGGCTTGTTGTTGTATGGGTGTGGGATGTGTATAACCTTCTGCTTCTAGAGCTTTAAGTAGCGGTTTAACAAGTCCGATATTTGTAAATGTCATATTCTGAAAGTGGGTGATAAAGGTAGTCTATTGTTTTTAATTATTTATTGAAGAAGAATTTAAAGCCTAATAAGAGCAGGCTTTAAACATCAAAAAAAGCCTATCAATTTTGATAGGCTTTGTCTTAAAAAGTATTATAATTTATATTTAAATTACCTTTACATTTACTGCATTCATACCTTTTTTACCTTCTACCAGTTCAAATTCAACTTCATCGCCTTCGCGAATGTCATCAATTAAACCGGAAACGTGTACAAAGTGATCTTTGTCAACGCCTTCTTCTGTAATAAATCCAAATCCTTTAGATTCATTAAAGAACTTTACTGTTCCTTTACTCATTATTATTATTTATAATAAATTAAGTTGCATATTTAGTGATTTATTTTAACAAAATGCTATTTTCGTATAAAAGAACCTGTTAAA
>CAZMBM010000022.1:0-22710 GCA_964564475.1 uncultured Flavobacteriaceae bacterium
CTTTTTACTAATAAAATCAACCTAAAATACTAATAAACATAAGATTATAGATTAAAATAGGGACGACTATTTAGTTTATTTTCTGTTTTTTATTTAATAAACAACTGTTATTCTGTGTGTTAAAATTCTATTTAGATTGGTTCAAAAACTATATTTTAATTTACTAAACCTGTAACGTTACACAAGAGTAAGGTATGTGATTAATCATTTTTTCACCTAATTATCATCGGGACAACAAATTAAATTCTCTACAGTATTTCCTGTCCTAAAACATCGGTCCAAACGTTATAACAGAAGAGGTGGTATTCACCATAAAAAAGGTGGAATAGGTAAATTACCTATTCCACCTTTTTACTTATAACCTCTTTCAAGTCTTCGAATTCAAAATAATTATGTTTAATTCTCTATACTTTCACTTAAATACGGGTGGTTTTTAGGAATTACAGGTATTCTGCTAAGTGCTTTTGTAACGGTTAAAATAAATAGCCCTATATATCCGGAAAAAACACCGATTTCGATTATTCCAATACCTAATTCACCTATTGTATCTGGCATTATTTGCAGGTATAAATCAACCCACATGCCTACTAATAATAATACACAAATGCCCGCAATTACTTTTTTACTGTGTTTTGATTCAAGGGGCATTAACACAAAGAACGGAATGGTCCAGTTTAAAACAATATTCAGTATAAATAGTATTTTCCAAGATCCTTCTTGACGTGCAATATAATACACAACTTCTTCTTCGAGGTTTCCAAACCAAATCACTAAAAATTGAAAAAACCATAGATAGACCCACACTAGTGATAAGATGAATAAATATTTTGAAAAACTGTGTAGGTGGCTTTTACTAAGGCTTTTAAAATAACCAAGTCTGTTGAGTAAGAGCACCATTAATATAATCACTGCAACCCCATGATAAAAGGCCGATATGAAATTTTTTACGGCAAAAAGAGTACTATACCAAGCGATGTCTAAAGACATGATTACATCAAATGTAAATAATGAAAAGCTTATCGCTAGTATGAAAATGTATATTTTAGAATATATTTCACTTTTTTTAAAATTAACCAAACCACCCTCTTGGTCTTCTTTTAGTGAAGTTCTTAAAAGCAACCGAGTCATAAATATCCACAATGCGAAATAAACGATTAACCTTATTACGAAAAATGGAATATTTAAATAGGCTTCTTTATGCTCCATAAGTTCTTTCAATTCTTCTGTATGGGGATGTGTCCATTCGTATAATGAGCCCATTCCAAACATTAAAAGTAGCATCAACAAAGCCCCTAACGGTAAGTAGGCACCTAATGCTATTGGTATCCTCTGAAACTGTGCAGACCAACCTGATTGCGTAATGTATTGAATGGCATAGAAAAATGTTGCCCCAACAGCAATAGAAATAAAATAATAGTTACTCAATAATAAATTTGCTAATGTTTTTTCGGTGTTCGTAAAAAATCCAATAGTCACAGTTATAATCCCTAAAACTATAAATCCAACAGATATAGTTTTTAATTTTTTCGAAATAGAATATTTGTCATTCATCTCCGCTTCTTATTTTATCACTTCCTTTTTAGAAAGTTCGTTTTTAATATATAATACAATTTTCCATTTATCTTGTGGTCTAATCATAGAACCAAAAGAGCCCATAATGTCAGATCCTACAGTTATAGTGTGAAAATACTCACCATCCGGTTTTTGTAACATCTCTTTTGTAACAAATGAAACAGGTTCGGAAATATACTTCCCACTGGTATATAAATTTCCATCTCCTTTGCCGGTTAACCCATGGCAGTTGGCACAGAAAATATCATATTCTATTTTACCTCGACTAATATTAGCTTTTGTAGCTTTAACTGGGTTTTTCAATTCTTTTCCTGCTAATTTTAATCCTTCTGAAGTTTTAGGATATTTATAAGGAATCATATTTCTAGGAACTGTTCCGTTAACCGGGTGTTGTGCTGTTTTCCCATCAGGAAATATTTTATTTGCCGAATATGTACCATAAGGTATAGAACTATCCATATCCGGAAAATATTGATAACCTCTTTGTGTCTTGTTGTAGTCACATGAAATTTGAACCGCCCCTAAAAGAACTACGGCACAATAAATAAAATAGGTTTTAAATTTATCAATTATCATAAAATTGTTTTTTTAGTTGTTTTATCTATTTTTGGATAACTTCAACGGCGCCATTTTTTTTCAATAATGCGTTAATATCATCTATGTCACCCAAAGTCATTTCCGGTTTTGCATCTATCAACACTACAAAAGCGTCATCTGTTATTCTACTATCTATAACTGTTGGTATTTTACCAGGGTATAATCGTGATTTAACAAAAAATGTAATTACCGAAAGTAGTATTGCCGTAGCAATAGTTGTAACAAACGTAATTATTATAATAGAAGGCCATGAGTGATATGGCTTTCCGTCGTAAATTAAAGGATAACTAATAACAGACGCCCAGTAAACAAAAATATAAGTTCCTACAAGGCCTATTGCCGCAAATAAAAATGTAGCAATTTGAAATTTCGTTTTGCGTTTCATTATTTCAAACACTTCGTGTATTGGATAGGGCGTAAATACTTCGGTGATATTAATATTTTGCGCCTTCATTTTCTTTAGTGCAGAAATTAACAACTCTTCTTCTTTAAAAATTCCTATGATACTGGTTTTCATCTTAAGCTTCTTTTTTACTAATTGTTTTAACTTTGCTTTGCTTCAATACCCCTTTAATTTCGCTAATAGCTATCATTGGTATATACCTAAAAAACAACAATAAACACATAATAAAAAAGCCTATTGTTCCTATAAACAACCCTACCTCAACAATTGATGGAGTATATTCTGCCCAATTTGCCGGTAGCATATCTTTAGTTAGAGAGGTAACGACAATAACATATCTTTCAAACCACATCCCTATGTTTATTGTTATAGAAATAAGGAAAACGATGAGCATGTTTTTTCTTATTTTTTTAAACCAGAAAAGTTGTGGTATAATAGCATTACTGACTAACATAATCCAAAAAGCGACAGTAAAATCTCCTGTAATCCTATTATGGAAAAAAGTAAACATCTCGTATTCGTTACCGGAGTACCAGCTAATAAATATTTCTGTTGTATATCCCACACCCATAATTAAACTCATAAATACTAGAATTTTACAAATGGCATTGATATGCGAATCTGTCATATAGTGTTCTAACTTATAAACTTTTCGCATAACTATTACTAAAGTTAATACCATAGAAAATCCTGATAAAATAGCCCCTACAACAAAATAGGGTGGAAAAATTGTGGTGTGCCAACCTGGTTCTATTGACGATGCAAAATCCATTGCAACAATAGAATGGACAGATACAACCAACGCGGCCATTAATCCTCCTATTAACCAACTTAATGTCTCAAAACGCAACCAGTCTTTAGAAGACCCTACCCATCCAAAACTAAAGAAGCCGTAAATAGCTTTTTTAACTTTAGAGGTCGTTCTGTCTCTAATAGTGGCAAAATCGGGTATCATTCCAATATACCAAAACATTGCTGAAGCCATTAGATATGTTGGAATAGCCGCAACATCCCAAGTTAAAGCCGAATTGAAATTAATCCACAATGGGCCTCTGGTATTTGGCGCTGGAAATACAAAAAAAGCAAGCCATGGTCTTCCCATATGAATAATGGGAAAAAGACCTGCACACATCACAGCAACTACCGTCATAGCTTCTGCGGCTCTGTTAATTGACGTTCGCCACTTTTGACCTAATACCAGTAAAAAGATTGAAAATGCCGTTCCGGCATGTCCTATACCTATCCACCATACAAAATTAATGATACTATACCCCCAGTTAACGGTGTTATTTAAACCCCAACTTCCAAGGCCGTCATTAAACGTTACATATAAAGCCCAACTACCTATGGCTAGAGCTATTAAACTCAAAACAAATGTTATACCCCACCAGTTCCCAGGTTTTGAATCTAAGGGCTTACAGATATCCTCTGTTACTTGGTGACACGTTTTATTGCCCTGAATGACGGGACCTCTTACATCTATATTATACATTTTCTAAATTTTATTCCATTTAAATGGTTGATGATTATATTTTATTACTAGGTTTATTTCTAACTTTGGTAAGGTATCCAACAGAAGGTAAAACACTTAATTCCTCGAGAAGGTGATACGTACGTTCGTCTTTAAATAGTTTAGAAACTTTACTGCTTTTATCATTTACATCTCCAAAAACAATGGCATCTGCCGGACAGGTTTGTGCACAAGCCGGAATAATATCGTCGTCTATTAACAAGCGGTTTTCTAATTTTGCCTTACCAATACCTTCTTGAATTCTTTGAACACACATCGAGCATTTTTCCACAACACCTCTTGTTCTAACAACGACATCGGGATTAAGAACCATTCTACCCAAATCTGAATTCATGTTAAAATCAAATTTTGAACTTTCGGTATAGGCATACCAATTAAATCGTCTTACTTTATACGGACAGTTATTCATACAATATCTTGTTCCTATACATCGGTTATAAGCAATATTGTTAAGACCATCCTTACTGTGAGTAGTGGCTGCAACCGGACAAACATTTTCGCAAGGAGCTTTGTCACAATGCTGACACATTACAGGCATATGTAACACTTCCGGCGTTTCAACAGAATCAGAATAATATCTATCAATGCGCATCCAGTGCATAATGCGTCTTCGACGCACTTCGTCTTTACCTACAACCGGTACATTATTTTCTGCTTGACAGGCAACTATACAGTTTCCGCAAGCGGTGCAAGCATTTAAATCAATAGATAATCCCCAATGATTTCCAATGTGTTTAAGTTCCGGATACAGAGAGGCTATTTTACCCTTATATTTTTCGTGCTTTTCATTGCCAGAGGAAGGTTTTTCGATATATTTTTCTAATACGGTTTCTCTAATAATATCTCTGCCTTCCATTGAATGGTGTGTCTGTGTGAGTGCAAACACAATTGAATCATTTGTTTTCGCAAGTTTTACATCCGTTATATAGTTTTGTACATTTCCGTCAATATTTTCACTCAGATTGAAGACATTCTTGCCTACATTATTCCCTACTTTACCTGCTTTTTTACGGCCAAATCCTATTGCTATTGACATTGTGCCTTTAGCTTGGCCTGGCTGTATTAGTACAGGAATATTAAGTTTTTTAGAGTTTGACCTGATACTAACAATATCACCGTTTTTTAGACCTAATTTAGAAGTATCTATAACTGACATAGCGGCATAATTATCCCAACATACTTTAGAGATAGGATCCGGAAGCTCTTGTAACCATGGGTTGTTGCCGTGTTTACCATTTCCGATTGCAATACTTTCACTAAATTGAAGTTCAAAATTTCCTGAAATCGCTTTTTGGGAAGGGGCAAAGTTTGAAATCGCTTTCTTGAGGCTATTTGAATTAAATTTCAAACTTTTTTTACTTTTTGTAAAAGGTATTTCGAATATACCTTCTTGTAAGCTTTTAATCCAAAATTTTCCGAAATCAGGTGATTGTTTGATAAATTTTCTTTCCAGTGGAAATATATTTTTCTTCCAATATTCTTTAACATAATTGTGATAATCAATATTGTTGCCTGTCCATTTTAGTAAACTCTCCTGCATAGCCCTTGTATCAAATAGTTTATTGATAGTAGGTTGTGCCAAACTGTAATTCCCCTTTTTAGGCTCGGCGTCATTCCATGATTCAAGAAAGTGATTGTCCGGACAAACGTAGTCAACCAAAGCAGCTGTTTCATCTAAGGTACTTGCAAATGATATTGATAATTTGAGGTTTTCTAATCCTTTTACAAATTGTGAGGCGTTGTAATAATCGTATACAGGATTGGCGTTATTGATTATTAAAGCATCTACCTTGCCTTTTACCATCTCATCTACTAAAATATCTATGTCAGCATCAATTCCTTGTTTTAAATTTAATGGGTTGTCAAGATCTATTGTTTGATTATAATTACCCAATAAATTATTAATCGCATTGACTAATAATTGAATATTGACATTATTACTATTAGAAATGATAAGTGACTTTCCTTGGTTTTCTGTTAACTCTTTTACGATTCCACTTATTTTTATAGGTGATTGTGATACTTGTAAAAGGGTTGAAATATTTTTTATCTGAGCTAGTTTATTGTAAATATTAGCTAGAATAATACCTTCATCCGAAGGTTTTATCGGGATTCTTTTATCGGCATTACTTCCCGTCAAAGATAGTCCGGTTTCTAACTGAATATGTCTTGACATTTTTTTTGTTTCGCTCAATTTCCTATTCTTGGAATAGCCCTTGGTGTATTCAATTGGTGACAGCCAGGTGCCTAAAAAATCTGCTCCAAAACTTATAATTAAATTGGCTTTATCAAATTTGTAATTAGGGATAACTTGTTTATTAAAACTTTGCTTATTAGCTAATAGTATGGCCGATGCCGATATACTGTCATAATACACAATCTCGGTATTAGGGTAAGCTCTTTTAAAATCGTTATAAACACTTTTAGTAGAGGGACTTATAGTGGTAGAAGTAAGAATAACAATTTTATTCTTACTCCCTTTAAACGATTTTAACAGCGTTTTTACCTTGTCATCAACTTTACTCCAAGAGGTATTAGAACCGTCGTTTAATGGACCTTTTAATCGTGCTTCGTCGTAAAGGCTCAATACTGAGGCTTGAATTCTTGCTGAGGTCCCTCCTTTTGTAACAGAAGATAGATTGTTACCTTCTATTTTAATTGGCCTGCCTTCTCTTGTTTTTACCAAAATACTACAGTAGTCACTTCCGTCAATGAGTGAAGAAGCGTAATAGTTGGCAATACCCGGCACAATTTCTTGAGGCTTTATTAAATAAGGAATGGCCTTTTTTACAGGTGATTCACAACTTGCAGCCAAGCTTGCTGCCGTAATGCTAAATCCACAGAATTTTAAAAAGTCTCTTCGACTAGTGGGCTCTTTAAATGGGATATCATTTATAATGCTTTCTACAGTGCCCTTATGAGTAATTTTTTTGTGTTTCCTTGAATGGGCAACATATTTTTCACCTTTCTCTTCTATACTTTTCCAGTACTTTTTCATTTATTTAATTATAACTTGTGATAAATTTAAATTCATTTGCTAATAATGGCATTTTTGACAATCATTTGCACCAATTTTATCAGCTGTCACTTTTTTGATTTTGCCTAATTTCAATTCTAAATGCAACTCTTTAAAATTTGAATAAAATTTATTGTTTTTAAAATTTACTTCTGTTTTTTTATGACAATTTACACACCACCCCATAGTAAGTGGCGCTTCTTGAATTGTGACATCCATGTTTTCAACATCCCCATGGCATGTTCTACAATCTTTTTTAGCTACACTTACGTGTTGTGCATGGCTAAAAAACACATAGTCCGGAAGACTGTGAACTTTTACCCATTTAATGGGCTTCTTTTCTTTAAGTGCTCTTTTAATTTTATTAATCTCGAATTTACCACTGTTCGTTCCTTTACTTACTTTTTTATGACAAATCATACAAACGTCTGCAGATGGTATTCCGGATACTTTGCTAAATTCAGGACTATTATGACAAAAAACACATTTAATCTCGTTTTGCTTAACATGTATTTTGTGTGAAAACTTTATCGGCTGCAGGGGCGTATAGCCTTGACTTACGCCTACATTTGTAGCACTTGCCACAACTACGTCAGACACAAAAGCAAAAGTTATTATAATTACAACAACATTAATCCATCTACGCTTAACAATATGCGTAAATAATAAATCAAACAAAGCCACTGTCAAAATAATACTTACAATAATAAAAATTATAAGATTTTTATGACTCTTTTTATGTTCTTTAAGGCTTGTTTTTTCAACACTATTTATGTATGACGCAAGGTAAAAAGCCTCATTATCTGTAAGTTTGTGTTCTTTAAAAACCTCTTTCATCTTGTTTGATATAGGGTTGAGTAAAATCCTTTTCAAATTAAAATTGCCTCCTAAAGGATAGGTATTGGCAATATCAACAACAGAAGGATTCCAATTAAGTGTATCTATTTTATAGGTATTATGACAACTTACACAAGCCAACAGTTTATCGTTAAATGCTCTTTTGCCTTCAAATAATTCTTGACCTCTAAGAATATCCTCATCGGTCACTTTAACACGCAAGCTTTTTTTCTGATTTTCAAGAATAATATCAATCTTCTTTTCAATATTTTGAAGTCTTTTATCATACTCTTCAACTTTTAAGGTGAGATCTTCAATTTTTCGTTTAGAGACGCCTCTTCCCTTGTCTTGTCCTCCTGTAGTTTTTTGTTTTTTAGCTTTAACAACAGCAGACTTTGGTTTAGGGTTCTTGTTTAAACTCTTGATATAATCAATTAATGTTTGGATTTTTGCCTCAGACAGCTTGGTATTTGGCATTTTGTTCTTATCAAACTTTTTCCAAATTTTTACAGCCTTAGGGTCTCCCGACTTAATCATAGCTTTTGAAGACTTAATAAATTTGAGTAACCAAGCATTGCTGTGTTTGTACTCTACTCCCATAAGGTCAGGTCCTTTCATATCCCCTTCTCCAATTGAATGGCAATCGGCACAATACTCATCAAATAAATCTGCGGCGTCGCTTTGTGCATAGGCTTTTAAAAGACCCATACTTAAAAATACTGTAAGAAATAGAGTACTTTTTAATAAAGATAACTTGTTTATCATATAGTTTACTTTTTATATACCGTTGTAGGTAATTATATTTTATCAAAAATCATCGGACGAGATATTTGATAATATTGATATTATCCTATAATAATTATTCGGTTTTTTGAGAAAAAGTTTTTATGTACATCACAACATTCCAAATTTCACTTTCTTCAAGTTTTTTTCTATATGATTTCATCTCATTTTTACCTGTAGAGATTTTCCAAAATATTGAGCCGTCACCTTGTTTTACAAAATCAGGATTTGTGAAATCAGTTGGTGCTGTTTCTAAATCTTCTGCTTCCACACCTTGGCCATCTCCATGCCTTCCATGGCATGATCTACATTTATTTCTATAAATTAGTTTTCCTAATGAGATATTTTCATCATTTACTTCATTAGGGTTGGAAATATTTTTTACGGAATCTGGCGCAACCCACTTAGAAGTGTCTTGACTCACAACTAAACTGTCTGATGTTTTGTAATGATTCGGTTTCATAGACACAAAACTTAATGATATTACAAGCGTAACAGAAATTAAAAAAATTGTTTTAAGATTATTCATAATAAATGTTTTTAAGTATTAATAATGGTACAAAGGTCAAAAGTTAATTATGTGTTTTATATGATATTTATCAGTGTAACAAAAATTACATTACGGCTTTATATGCGCTATGCCAATATAACAACCCTATAATCAAATAGTTAATTATTATATTGTTGTGTTATATTCGACTTTTAAAAGAAAAAATATTTTTATTTTAGGGGGGGATTCTAATTAATATCACTCTTTTATTATAAAAAAACAGCAATATTACCTGTTGTTCGAACACATTTGTCAGAAAACTTAAGCTGAGTATATGTCCCTTTTTTTCTTGCTCACTAATATAAGGATAAAAAATCATTTATGCCATTATGCTGTTAAATGACATCTTAACAACTAAAAAAAGCTAAAGAAAGCTTTAGTCGTTTTAATTTTATTAATTTTGAGCCTTCAAAAAACCTAGATTATGCCACAAGATTTATATACAGCACCGGATTATTACCAATTAGATGATTTATTAACAGATGAGCACAAACTCATAAGAGATGCCACCCGCGAATGGGTCAAGCGCGAAGTTTCTCCTATTATTGAAGATGCCGCCCAAAAAGCAGAATTTCCAACCTCAATTATTAAAGGTCTGGCAGAAATTGGTGCTTTTGGACCTTACATTCCATCAGCGTATGGGGGTGCCGATTTAGATCAGATGGCGTACGGACTAATAATGCAAGAAATAGAACGCGGTGACTCGGGTGTACGCTCTACCGCGTCTGTACAGTCGTCATTGGTTATGTATCCCATATGGAAGTTTGGTACCGAAAAACAACGTTTAAAATATTTGCCAAAATTGGCCAGTGGCGCATTTATGGGCTGTTTCGGATTAACCGAACCTAATCACGGGTCAAATCCCAGTGGTATGGAAACCAAATTTAAAGACATGGGCGACCATTACTTGCTTAATGGCGCCAAAATGTGGATTTCTAACGCGCCTTTTGCCGACATTGCTGTGGTATGGGCTAAAAATGAAGAAGGACGCATATACGGCTTAATTGTTGAGCGCGGTATGGAAGGCTTTTCTACACCCGAAACACATCATAAATGGTCCTTACGCACCTCGGCAACCGGCGAACTTATCTTTGACAATGTTAAAATCCCTAAAGAAAATTTACTCCCAAATAAAAGTGGCTTAGGAGCACCATTGCAGTGTTTAGACTCTGCGCGCTACGGCATTGCTTGGGGCGCTTTGGGTGCTGCGATGGATTGTTACGATACAGCCTTAAGGTACGCAAAAGAGCGCATTCAATTTGGTAAACCCATTGCAAGCTTTCAGCTTCAACAAAAAAAATTGGCCGAAATGATTACAGAAATCACCAAAGCACAACTTTTAACTTGGCGTTTGGGCAACTTGCGTGATGAAGGCAAAGCAAGCTCGGCTCAAATATCAATGGCCAAACGCAACAACGTGGCCATGGCGCTGAATATTGCACGAGAGTCTAGGCAAGTATTAGGAGCGATGGGTATTACAGGAGACTATTCTATTATGCGTCATATGATGAACCTTGAAAGTGTTATAACTTACGAAGGCACACATGACATTCATTTGTTGATAACAGGATTGGATATTACGGGTATTTCCGCTTTTAAGTAAATCTTATAAAATTCCTACAACTGAAAAGGTAAAATTGCGCCCCGGAGCACTAATCGAGGAGGCGAATTCTTTGTAGTGCTTATCCAACATATTGTTTACAGATAATTGAATATCAATAGCTTTACTTATTTTTTTCTTATAGTAAAAGTTAAAAGTTATCCAAGCAGGAGTGCCGTAATACTCACCTGTACTCGTTATAAAAGGGGTTTGTTCTATATTATCAATTCCTTCAGACAGGTTGTAATCTTTTAATTTTTTACGTCCGTTAAAACGGGTATAAAAACGTGTTTCGAAAAGGGGTTTGGTATATGTTAAAGAAAAACTTCCAAAAAAAGGCGGGATTGACGATAAGGGTTCTCCTGTGTCATAAGCTTGACCTTTTGTGTAAGTGAAATTTGTTTTTAAAACAAGATTATTGTTTAGAGGTGCTTTGAGTTCAAAAGTGGTTCCTAATATATAGGCATTATTTTTATTTACATTGGCTATAATATCACCTAACTCGTCATCAAACAAAATAGTTTGATTGCCGTTTAAAGAATACGCTTCTCTTGTAATATAGCTTTCTAATAATGTATAATAAGTTGTTAATCCTATATGTGATTTTTTGTTGTTAAAATATTTTAACAAGCCTATTTCTGCATTATAAGCAAATTCAGGTTTCAGAGTAGCATTAGGTACTGTAACCTTTCCGTTTTTTTCTCTTATTTTTCCGACATCATCTATATTTGGTGATCTAAACCCTGACGATAAAACCCCGTTAATTTGCAAATTGTTAGTGGGTTTATAAACGTAGCCTGCCGTTACCGTTAAAGCCGAATTATTTAATGAAATAGCGTTACTTGGCAATTGAATAAGTGTATAATCTTGCCATGTGGCGTTTAAATTTGTATTTGTTAATCGGATACCTGTATTTAAAGTGGCTTTTTTACTAATGGTTTGACGGTAATCTAAATAAATAGCCGAACTAAAATAGTTGCTGCCTCCGTCGGGATAACGCGATTGAACAAAGTATGTATCTCTAAAACCAACAACACTATTGCCAACAACACCTAAGGTTTCGCCTCTAGATTTTGAGGTAACGTCATTGTATGTCGCTTCTAAACCATAAGAAAACACACGGTCTTCTTTTTGCGTAAGGGGTACAAAAAAATCGGCATTAAAGCTATAAACATTAACTTTTTCTTTTCGTGTATTTCTGTCTAAGCTACCAAATTTTCTGTTAATTCTAGATTCTCTTATATCTTGATATGCCAATGTTATCGTTCCGTTGTCTAACCATTTTTTATTGGGATTTATTTCTAATTGCGATGAGATAAGCAACCTGTTTTGAGGGCCATAATACCACTCGGCAAACTTTAAATTTCCGTTTTTGTATTCTGTTAATTTATCAAATCTGGGGATATTAGATGACGTACTGTATTGTAAATTAAGCTTTAAGTCGGTATTTTTTGACAATGGTTTGATAAATTTCTGAAGCAAATCTATTTGACTATATCCCACATTGTGTTGGATTTCAGGGTTGGCATTCACCACCGGGTTTGGATTGTAAAATCGTGTTGTATTGTTTGAATATTCAAATTGTTTGCCCCAATCTTTAAATTTGCCGTTGCGTCTTGTCCCCATTTTCAAATCTCCAAAAGAACTGTAGGCAACACTTGTATATGATGCCCACTTTTTATGACTGCTTTCAACACCAATTTGCGACACAGAGCCGTTATTTACAGTACTAAATTGCGATAGATAATTAACTTTAATTTTTGGTCTTAAACTTGTTTTAGGTGTTCTGGTATAGTAGTGAATGACCCCTCCTAAAGCATCTGAGCCATAAACCACAGATGAGGGGCCAAAAATAACCTCTGTTCTGTCTAATTGTGTGGGCGATATGGTTATAGAATTTTGCAAGTGTCCTTTACGGTAAATGGCATTGTTCATCCTAACACCGTCAATTACCAATAAAACACGGTTTGCTTCCATACCTCTTATGACCGGACTCCCTCCGCCAAATTGTGACTTTTGAACTTTTACCCCGGGAATATCGGCTAAAACATCTGCCGCCGTTTGCGGATTTAGTTTTTGAATGTCTTTTTGTGATATGCCTTCTATTTGTTCGGCTATTCTACTGCGCTGTTCTTCGCCTTTAGAAGCAATTAAAAAAACCTCCTGCAAGCTCTCTGACTTATTTCTTAAATACACCTTGTTACGCATCGCTTTAAGTTGCTTTTTTAACGCCTCAAACTCTACATAAGCCACATGTGTAAATGTAATAATGTCTAGTTCTGAAAAAGATGAAATATCAACAATCCCTTTTTCGTTAGAAATAACACGTTTAGATTTATTTTCGTTAAAAACGGCTACATTGCCTATTGGCTGATGTGAATCGGCATCTAAAATAGTGACTTTTTGAGCTTGGATGCTAAATGTTATCAGAAAAAAAATAAGGGAGTAAAGGTGTTTCATATCAATTAAAAACCGATTGCAATATGGGTATTGAATTTAACTTTCTAAAACCTGACAAATGTAGTTCAAAATAACTAATTAAAACTTCTAGTAATTCTTGGCGTTGTTCTTTGTTTAGCTTGAGTTTTTGCATAGCATCAAATTCTGTGCCTAAAAGACTTTTAAATAGTATTAAATTATTCCCTTTTATGGCTGTTGGTGAATCTTTATGTTGAAATACGCCTTCTTGTAAATTAAAATAATTGTAGTGAAGGTGTTGTTTATAAGGATAAAAACCCAGATGTTTTGATAGATTTATTAAGAAAAATAAGTGAAAATTAGCGACCTCTTTTTGAGTGTCTAGGTGTTGTAAACTGGTGTATAAAAAATGAAATAAAGGCTTATTAACTTCTTCTTCTTGAAGTGAAAAATTTAAAACTTCTGATAAAAACAAAACCAAAGATTGTTTAATAATATCGTTTGGGATAGATGTATAAGCATAGCTCAAGCGCACCTCACGTAAAGTGTTTAAGGTATTTTTATCATTGTGGTTGGCTACTATTTCGAGCAGGTTTAACATCTGAAAATAAGCCCCCTTAATATTAGCCTTTTTGCGTCCTAAAATACCTTTAATTATATAAGACTTAAGGCCTTGTTGTGTATAACATTTAATTATTAAGCTGGTATCTTTAAATTTTATAGCCCTTAATACAATAGCTTTGGTGTGAACAATCATCTCAATTAATGATAGCTATTTTTGTTGTAGCCACTTCAGTTTTGTCTTTTATGGTTAAAAGAACTATATAAATACCCGAAGCCACTTTTTTACCTGCCAAATTGGTTTTATTCCAAACCACCTTACCGCCGCTTAATTCTTGTCCCTCTATCACATTGGTCTCGTAAACCAAATATCCGGCGGCATCTAATATTTTAACATTAGTGCCTTTTGGTAAATGTGTGCCGTTTCTCCCGTCAATGGTGATAAATTCGTTTGACCTTGTCGAGGGGTTTGGGTAAGCATAAACCGATTTTAAATTTTCGCCAAATGGTGCTACCCGACTTTTAAAGGCCACTATTCCTTTATCTGTAGCTATAAAAACTTTTCCTGTAGAATTATCTATTTTAATTTTTAAAATCCTGTTGGATGGCAGGGGTGAATTGTCTTTGTTAAAATTGTATAAGGTTTTGTTTCCGCTTGGATTTGTTCCCAATACACCACCCGTGTCTGTACCAAACCATTTATTATCGGCACCATCAATGGCTATAGTATTTACAGGCTGGTCTCCCAACAGTTTTTTGGCAATCCCATCATCTAAAATAATAATTGGTTCGGCATTTTTGTTGCCACTAAAAACACCTGTGGCATTAGAAAAAACAACCAATCCTTTTAAAGTCCCCAACCAAATTCTGTTGTTACTGTCAACCGCAACAGTTCTTACGTTTGGGTCGGGTAAAGACCCTGCGTTTACTTCGGTTGTTAGTGATGTTTTTTGAGTTGTATTTTCGTTATATACCAAAACGCCATTTCTTCGACTGCCTATCCAAATAGAATTAGATTTATCTATAACTAATTCATTTAAGCCCAACTTGTCACTTGTTAAAACAGCGCTGAGGTCAACGCTACTCCAAGTGCCTTGTGGTGTCATTTTTTTTAGCTTATTTGCCACCCAAGCATTAGCTACCCACAAATTACCCTCCCTGTCAAAAGCCGAGCCGTTAACTCTTATACTTAAAAAATTAGGCGATCCTGCTAAAAACAGTTTTTCTAACCCACTGTTTTGGTCATCGAGCAAGGTTGTAACCACATCGTTTTCTACAACCAAAATACCATTATTCCACGAACTTATATAGGCCTTATTTTCTGCGTTAGGATCAATAGTTACGTGAACCAAATCACGTGCCGGAAAAGTATTAGAATAGGGGGTATTGAGCCATTCCTGACCATTAAAGTGACTGAACCCCAATCGCGTTCCTAAAGGTGTGTAAGCATCGTCGTAGCCGCCATATACCACCCACAGGTTATTGTCTTTAACCGAAATGGAAAATACTTTGTTTGAACTGGGGCCTGTTGGATGAATCTCCGTAAAGCTCGCCACATTTGTAAGCGGGGCTTTTAAAATACCAAACTCCTTTGTAGCGAGATAAAGATTTTCTACATCTGCAAAAGAGGTGTGTAAAGAAAAGTTGAAGCGTCCTGTGTTATTTGTATTCGCAATGGTCTGCAAATCGTTATTTAATACAAAGACTTCTGATAAAGTATTAAATGTTAGGTTGTTATCTGAGGACTTAAGTCCTGTTATACCAGATGTAATTACTTTTTCTGTGACTAAAATATTGTCAACCGGGTTTAAACTGAAGAGGGTGTTATTACGTGTGGTAAATATTTTATCGTTAAAAATACTGATTTGTGTAAAATTTCCAGTAAAAACACCTTGGGGCTGTGTCCAATTATTAAAATCTATCAGATTGGGATTGTTAACGTTAGCGGTATAAATTCCTTTTTTAGTGGCGGCATAAATTATATCGTTTAAAACAACTGTCTGATTTACATATACCGGAGCCGATCCGGCATCTATAAAATACGTTTCGCCAAATTGAAGGTTTGCTGTATTGTACACCACAATACCAAAAGGTGTTGCTAAATATAATTTTCCTTTAAATTCAAAAATATTATTTATCTGTTTGTCTCCGGTAATATTTAAACGCTCTATATCGGCAGAAATATGTATATCTCCCTGTTTATCTATTATCTCTATCAACCCCGATTCGTATCCAACAAAAATATTTTCGGTATTCTTATCAAAATATACCGTTGTTACAGTCTCACCCGACAGGCCGTTAACCGAAGAGTATTTAGTTGTTTTGTCTGTTGTTTCATCGTAAATAAAAATGCCGTTATCTACAGCTACGTAGATTTTTGTATCTACCTTTATAAAATCTTTGGCGTTGTTGTACGAAAAATAATCTTCCCAATCTTTACTAAAATCAGACTGGCCGAAAACAAGCGAAAAACAGAAGAAAAAGAATAGATTTAATAAGTGTTTCATAAGTGCATTTATCGTTTCAAAGATATTTAATATAAACGAAAGATTAAAAAGTATTATTTTAGAGTTTTAAATTATTATTTTTTTGACAAAACCACTTAGTTATGGCGCTTGAAATTGAACGTAAATTTTTGGTTACATCTAATTCCTTTAAAAAGGAATCTTTTGAAAAATATGCTATTATTCAAGGGTTTTTGAGTACTTCTAAAAATGCTGTTGTGCGTATTAGAATTCAAGACAGCCAAGCTTTTATTACTGTAAAAGGAAAATCTAATAAAGCCGGAACCATACGCTATGAATGGGAAAAATCTATTACGGTAAACGAGGCACATAAATTATTAGCCTTAAGTGCCTCGACGCTGATAGAAAAAACACGTTATCTTATCAAAATAAAAAATCATATTTTTGAAGTAGATGAATTTATAGGAGACAACAAGGGACTTACTATTGCCGAAATAGAATTGAGTTCGGAAGGTGAATTTTTTGAAAAACCGGATTGGTTAGGCGAGGAGGTAACGGGAATTAAAAAATATTACAATGTAAAACTGTCTAAAAACCCTTATAAAAACTGGAAAACTAAATAATTTTAATTATGGAATATTTATACAAAATAGGTCTTGAGCATGCGGCTTCGTTGCTTATTCTTGCTTTTTTAAGCATTACTTTTTTACAATCGGGTTATGATAAAGTAACTGATTGGAAAGGGAACTTACTTTTTTTAACCGATCACTTTAAAGAGACTTTTATAAAAAAATCGGTGCCTTTTTTTCTTTCAATAATTATGGTGTTTGAAATAATTGTCGGCTTACTTTCATTGGCGGCTATAATTCTCATCTATGTAAATCAAAATACGCTTATTGGGTATCTGGCATGTATTTTAGCAGCAAAAGTTTTGCTAGTACTTCTTTTCGGTCAGCGTATAGCAAAAGATTACGAAGGAGCTAAAACCATTGCCGTTTATTTTATCGTAGCGATTATCGGTGTTATTTTGTTAAAGTAATTTTTAAAAAGTCTTTAATCTTGTATTATAAAATATATTTATTGTTGTTGCAATATAAATAATTTATTTTTATTTCTATTTAATCTGTAAGAGCTTTTTATTGGCCTTTAGAAATTTACCTGTAGGGTGTTTGATTAAAATTCAAAAATAAAAGCTTATATAGCTTTAAATGGCTTTTTTGTCGTGTTTTAGGATATAAATACGCGATGAATACTCTTTTGTAAAAACAGCTTTCAAATTTGAAATAAATCCGATACAAAATGCACGGAGAGGAGGTAGGGATTTTTTTCTGTACTTTTCACTTAACAATGATACGTAGAAGGCGTCAAAAATCATAGGATAGGTTTTAACCAATTTTAGTGCTTCTTTTTGAAATAATACAGCTATCGCTTTTTTTGAAAAATGCCATAAATGACGGGGCAGGTCATAAGCCGCCCAAAATTCTTTATAGTACCCTGCGTCAAAACTTTTAAAATTTGGAACAGCTATTACTAAAATACCTTCAGGGTTTAACATCTCTTTTAAGCTCTTAACATAATTATTTAAATCGGGCACATGTTCTAAGACATGCCATAAAGTAATTATATCAAATTTACAAGATGTCGTTTTTTGTAATGAGCAGACAGAATCAAATATTGTAGTTGTTTGAATTTTAGATTGTGCTTTTTTACGCGCTTGATTATTTGGTTCAACACCAAATATTTCATATTCCTTTTCTTGACAAGCCTGTAAAAAATCACCTGTACCGCAACCCAAATCTAATACACTCGTAGCATTTGAGTGGTTTTTTTTTAATTTCTTTATTTTAGATTTAATTGAAATTTTTCTGACTTTTTGGTAAATCTTATCAAGCCAATTTTTATGAGCATCTGTATGCGAAATATAGGTTTCACTCTCGTAATATGTCATCAAATCTTTTTCAAGAGGTCGGGGGGATGTTAGTAAAAAATCGAGTTCTGAATCTTTTAGAATTTGAAATGTTTCACCACTTACGGTAAAATCGGTACAACTTAAAAAAGGTTTAAGCGGGGCGTTTGTAATAGGCGATATTAAAATTGACTCTTGTTGTTTCACGTGAAACTTTATTTTAACGTCCCATATACACAAGTAAAACAGAGACGTCTGATGGCGATACGCCGGATATACGACTTGCTTGGGCTATGGTTGTTGGTTTGATTTTAGTAAGTTTTTGACGCGCTTCTGTAGAAATAGAATTCAGTTTGCTGAAATCAAAATTATGTGGAATCTTGATGTTTTCTAAACGGCTGAGTTTGGCGACATTGTTTTTTTCTTTTTCTATATAACCGGAATATTTTGTAAATATCTCGGCTTGCGTTTTGGCTTCTATCCCTATTTTATTCTCTGAAATAAATTGCTTAACTGCCGGTATATTTACAATGACAGAAAAGGGGAGTTGTGGGCGCGCGGCAATTTTAAACAATTTCATAGATTGTTTAATGGGAGCTGAGTTGTATTTTTCTAAAAGCGGATTGATTAGCTCCGGCTTAACACTTAATTCCTTAATAAAATTTATAAGCCTTTCTGATTGGGCTTGTTTTTCTACAACCAAATCTAAGCGTTCTTGACTCGCTAACCCTATTTTATAGGACTTTTCTGTAAGTCTGATATCGGCATTGTCTTGCCTTAACAAGGTTCTGTATTCTGCCCGAGATGTAAACATTCGGTAAGGTTCTTCGGTACCTTTGGTTATCAAATCGTCAATTAAAACACCTATATAAGCTTCGCTTCTCGATAATATAAACTCGGGTTTGTGTTGCACTTTTAAAGCGGCGTTAATACCCGCCATGAGTCCTTGCGCCGCCGCTTCTTCATAGCCTGTCGTGCCATTAATTTGTCCGGCAAAGAATAAATTTTTTATCTGCTTTGTTTCTAAATTGTGTTTTAATTGTGTGGGCGGAAAATAATCGTATTCTATAGCGTAACCATATCTAAAGAATTTTACATTTTCAAATCCGGCGACTTTTCTAAGCGCCTTGTCTTGTATATCTTCGGGTAGCGAAGTTGAAAAACCATTAACATAAACCTCAACAGTATCCCAGCCTTCGGGCTCTATAAATAACTGATGGCGGTCTTTTGTAGCAAAACGGTCTATTTTATCTTCGATTGAGGGACAGTAACGCGGCCCAATACTTTTTATGCGACCGTTAAACATGGGCGATCTGTCAAATCCTGTTCGTAATAAATTATGGACTTCAGGACTCGTGTAAGTCATATAGCAAGAGCGTTGCTTTTTTAATGCTTGGGTTATGGGTAAATACGAAAATTTCTCCGGAAAAGCATCACCCGGTTGTTCAATCATTTTCGAAAAATCTAAAGAGCGGCCATCGACACGCGGCGGTGTCCCTGTTTTCATACGACCCGACTCAAAGCCGACTTTTAATAAATCCTCTGTAATACCTGTCGAAGCATGTTCGCCGGCACGCCCACCACCAAATTGTTTGTCACCAATATGAATAAGACCGTTTAAAAACGTACCGGCTGTTAAAATGACTGTTTTGGCTTTAATTTCTAGCCCTAAGGCCGTTTTTACACCTCTAATTTTATCCTCTTCAAATATTAAACCGTTAACAGAATCTTGATAAAAATCTAAATGAGGGGTTTGCTCTAACATCAAACGCCATGTTTCTGCAAAACGCATACGATCGCTTTGCACACGGGGGCTCCACATGGCAGGCCCTTTAGATTTGTTAAGCATTTTGAATTGTATGGCTGTTTTGTCGGTGACAATAGCGCTATAACCTCCCAATGCGTCGATTTCGCGGACTATTTGACCTTTAGCAATGCCGCCCATAGCCGGATTACAACTCATTTGAGCGATGTTTTGTAAACTCATCGTTATAAGTAAGGTGTGGGCGCCTAAATTAGCGCTTGAAGCTGCCGCTTCGCTGCCGGCGTGACCACCGCCCACTACAATAACATCGTATGTTGTATCAAAAAAGCTCATCCTTAAATTTGTTTCACGTGAAACGCAAACTTATGTGTTAAAAATCGCGCAAAGATAGGTAATAATCTTCTTTAGCGCGCATCTGCATCTTTTCTTCTTTGGTTTTGTCATTATAACCGCAGTAATGTAAAACACCGTGAATCATCACTCTGTGCAACTCATCAATAAAGTTGGTTTGATATTTCTTTGCATTTTCTTTGATGCGTTCGACAGAAATAAAAATATCACCCGAAATGACATTCCCAACACTATAATCGAAACTTATTATATCCGTTAATGTATTGTGTTTAAGATACTTGATGTTTTTTTCTAGTAAATAGGCATCATTGCAAAAAATATAGTTTATAATGTCAATTTTATATTTTTCTAATGTAGTTGTGCTAATTATCCAATCTTTAAGTGGTTGATTTAAAGAAACTTTTACTTCTGCTAAGAAATTAAATATAATCATATACTATCTTTAAAATAGTGTTGTACTTTCTTTTGATAAGGCAATTTGAGCAACAGTGGTTTTCTGTTCAGTATTTCGTTTTTAAAGGTGCTGTCTCTTTTAAATTTAAGTGTCTTTATAAACCTTTCTTTAAACTGCTTGGTGTTTGTCGTGGCTTTACGGTTATTATCTATCCCTTGCTTTAGTTTGGCTTTTTCTAACTTTAATAGTTCATGCTGCAGTGCTGTCATTTTTTGTAAAACCGCATTTGTAAAGCCTTTGTCTAAAAGTTGCTTTTCTAAGTCATCCATAAGTTGTTTGGCTTTATCGCCCTTAGAACCCGATTTGCCGGCACTTTTAAGTAAGTCGTCCAACGCTTGCCTTAAAGCTTCTTGTTGCTTGTAAATATCGTATTGTTCGGCACTCATATCTTCAGAATTTCCTTTTCCTGATTTTCCCTTTTTTATACCATCTTTGAGGTCTTGAATAATTTTTGATTGTTTTTTTATAATGTCCGGCAAACTAAACGATTGTGCTTCAGAGCCTTTTTTTCCTTTTCCCATAGAGGGATTTGGGTTTTGCAAGCGGTCTAACATATTACTCAATAACAAGGCTAAATTATTAGATGCCGTCATAGCGTACTGTTGGTTACTGTTACCTCTGCTAATTTTATTTTCGGCAAGATTTTTTAAGGCATTGTCAATATTGTAATGTGTGTTTAAAATTTCATCTTGAATTTTAACCGACAAACGTGGCATCCTTAAAGAAAGTGTATATAAACTGTCGTCTATGTGTTCAAAATAATCTTTTAAAACCTGTTGTTCACGCAATTTTTTTGAAAATTCGGGGTTTTTATCATCAATCCCTTTAAAGTCATCCATTAAAGCTTCTTGGTCTAGCGAATAAATAATAAGGTTATCTAAAATCGTCTGTAGGGTTACTATATTTTCTTCGTGCATTTGACCACCACCACTCATCATAGATTGCTGCATTTTTTTACTCATTTGAGCCATCTTTTTAGCCGCTGATTTTTGTTGTGATACAGCATCTTTTTTGTTTTTATTTGTCAGGTTTTGTGTGGCCTTTTTTAAATCTTCTTTTATTGTAAACGCTTCTCTGTTAGTCTTTGGAAGCGCCATGGGTTTGTTGAGCGTTTTATTGTCTTTTTGCACATCTTTTAAGGCTTGTTTTATTTTATCAAACTGTTTATTTATATCGTCTTGTTTAGCCGCTGTATTGTTTTCTGAATTGGCTAAAGAGTCTTGTTTTTGACTCAACTTTTTTAGACTCTGGCTTATATTTGTCAATTTCTTTTCTATATAAAAACGTTTGGTCAGTTCTAAAATACGCTCTAAAGTGCGCTTGTTCTGTTTGCTTTGCTGATTAAATTTGTCAAGCCTTTTTAACAAGCCGTCTTTATCTAATTTTTCGGCTAGTTTTTTAAGTTCTTCTAATGCGCTTTCTTTTTTTAATAATTCTTTAGCTTCTTCAATACGCTTACTCAGTGTTTCTTTTTTGTTTTTAAGGACGTCGTTTTGAGATTTATTTTGATTTAAATTGTTTTGTAAATCTTTTAGATGATTGTTAATAAGCTCTTGTTCTTTTTTCCTGCGATTAATCAGTGCTTTTATTTGCTTGGCGTCATTCCATTTAAATACCGCTTGATTTTTTAGTTTATTGGTTATTTTCTTTAAATCGGTTTCTATCTTTTTAACCGAATTTTTATCATTCTGAAGGGCATTAATACTGTTTTTTTGGGCGTTTAAATTAGCTCTGGTTGTTTCTAAATCGGTTTTGTTGTAATAATTAAATATTTTGCTTTTTGTAAATTTTGATCCGTTAACCGCATCGTTATCAAATACTTTAAAATAAAAATCATAGGTTTTTCCTTGGATTAGTTTTAAACTTTTATCGTCAGGATTGAGTAAAAAGTAAAATGTATC
>CAZMBM010000023.1:0-20047 GCA_964564475.1 uncultured Flavobacteriaceae bacterium
TAAGAGTTATAATTTATCATTTTTTTTAAGAATGTTTATAAGATTAACTACTAAGATTTTTAATAAACTACCTTTTTTCTGTTTATAAATAGACACTAACTTTTTAAATAAATATTTGATTATTTTCTTTAAAAGAACTATTACACTATTTTTTTATACTATTGTAAAAAGCTTATTGTTTTTAGTTAAGATTTTATAAACAAAGCGTATTTTTTTACAAGCTTAGGAATGAATTTATTATAAAAACAAATTAACAATAAATATAAAAGCTGTTTATAAACTATAATTCTATTAATTTTGTAAATATAACTTTAATATTATGACAATTGCTATTGGTAATGATCACGCCGGAACTGATTATAAATTTGAAATTATTAAACATTTAAAAAATAAGGGTTTTGAAGTTTTAAATTTTGGTACCGATACTCATGAGAGTATGGATTATCCTGATACCATCCATAAAGTCGCTTCGGCTGTTGAAAATAATAAAGCGACTTTAGGAATTATCTTATGTGGTAGTGGTAACGGTGCTGCTATGACGGCCAATCATCACAAAAATATACGTGCCGCATTATGTTGGAATAATGAAATTGTAAGCTTAGCCCGTCAACATAACAATGCTAATATCTTAAGTATTCCTGCCCGTTTTGTGTCTTTATCGGAAGCTTTATTATTTGTAGATACTTTTTTAAATACTAAATTTGAGGGCGGACGTCATTTGAGGCGTATTAATAAAATACCTTTTTAAAATTAATTAATGAGTCACAACCATTCTCACAACCATAAAATAAGTGGTGGCAATTTATTATTTTCAATATTTTTAAATATTGTAATAACAGCGGCTCAAATTGCAGGAGGCTTAATATCGGGCAGTTTGGCTTTATTATCAGATGCCATTCATAATTTTTCTGATGTCATATCTTTGATAATTAGTTATATAGCTAATTTATTAACAAATAAAAAGAAGCAAACATTAGAACAAACATTTGGTTATAAACGGGCCGAAATAATAGCGGCTTTTATAAATGGCGCTACTTTAATAGCGATAGCTATTATTCTAGGTATAGAAGCTGTTAAAGATTTGATTAATACACATCAAATAAAAAGTGATATTGTTATTTGGTTGGCTTTATTAGGGATAGCAGCGAATGGTTTAAGTGTTATACTCATTAAGAAAGACGCTACACACAACCTCAATATGAAATCAGCCTACCTTCATTTACTTACAGATATGTTGACTTCTGTAGCTGTTTTTATAGGAGGATTGTTAATGAAATTCTATCAAATTTATTGGATTGATGCAGTACTTACTTTAATAATTTCTGTTTATTTAATAAGTATCAGTTGGAAGTTATTGGTAAAATCATTAAAAATATTGATGTTATTTGCTCCCGAAGGTCTTATTATTAGAGAAATTGAAGCTGAAATTATAAAGTTAAAAGAGATAAAAAATATTCATCATGTCCATGTGTGGCAGTTAAACGAGTATAATTGTCATTTCGAGGCGCATATTGAGTTTAAAAGAGATGTTAAATTATCTGAATTCGATATAGTGTGCGAAAGAATTGAAAAATTACTAAAAGATAAATTTAAGATTAACCACTCTAACCTGCAACCAGAATACTTTAGAGATGATGAAAAGAAATTTATTATTCAAGACTAAACTATGGCTTGGCATTTAAAAACATTTAACGAACTTTCTACCTCACAACTCTACCAAATATTAAGGTTACGGTCTAAAATATTTGTGGTTGAACAAAACTGCGCATATCAAGACATTGATAACAAAGATCAAAAAGCCTTTCACTTTTTTTATATTGAAGACGAACAGATTACAGCTTACACACGCCTTTTTAAACCCGGTGATTATTATGTAGAAGCCGCTATTGGACGTGTTGTTGTTAAAAAAGAGAAAAGAGGTACCGGCCTAGGACATACGCTTATAACAAAATCTATTGAGGCGCTTGAAAATATTTCAGGAAAGGTTTCTATAAAAATGGGCGCACAGACCTATTTAAAAAACTTTTACGAAAGTCACGGATTTAAAAAAGTAAGTGAAGAATACCTTGAAGACGGTATTCCTCACATACATATGTTGCGCAAACATTAATTGTCTTCTGTCAAAATTTCATCTAAGAAAGAGCTGTACTTGTTGAGAACTTCAGACAAAACAAAAATTTGTTCTTGAGCTTCCTTCCAATTTTTTTGCTCAATAGCTTCTCTTACCGCCGGTAAAGTTTTTACACCATAACCTGTGTAAAATCCGGGGGCATATATCTGATTTTTAAACCAAGGGCGTCTAGGTAAACCTTTTTTGTTAATTAAAAAACGTTCAGATTGATAAATCATCGTATTGAGTTTATCTAAATTTGATTGCGAAAAAGCTTTAGATATCAGGTGGTTTTGAACGGCTTTAGCACTGTTGTTTAGATTATAAACAGCATTTTCTAAAGGCGCAAAATTTAAAAAGGGCACTTCCTTTTTAATTTTTGGGGCTACAAATTTTTTCTTTGGATCTGCAGCAAGTGTATAAACCTTATTTTTAACATTTAAATTATGTGTCTTTGTTTTACTTCGGATAGATTTTAGCAAGTCCTTTAATTCAGATGTATATCCGGTTATTTTACGTGATAATTGGGTAAAATCAAAAGGTAAAACCTGTGCATTGACCAAACGCAAAACACTATGTCCGGTAGTTTTAGACAAAGCAACACCATAAGCAAATGTGGGGTCTTTAAAACGTGTAAAATGATCAAAAGAATCATAAATTGAATGATATTCACCGCCGGGACTTTCGCCGCCAAAACCAATATTCATAGCGGCTATTCCAAGATGATCGAGAAAGACGGTGTAATCAGACCCCGATCCTAAAGGCGACAGTTCAAATTGATTCGATACCTTTTTATTACCGTTTACAATATCAAAAGCATGGCGTCTTTTACCAACACTCACACCTTTTTCGGGATCAATAACAGATTGGGTTACTTCATCAAAAAAAGTTTGAAGGACCGGCGAACCTCCGGCAAATAAAAACCCGCGTCCGGTACCGTCTGTGTTTATATAAACAACAGCTTTGTTTTGTAATTCGGCTATGTGGTCTTCGGCCCATTCGGTTGAGCCTAATAAACCGGGCTCTTCGGCATCCCAGGCAAAATAAACAATGGTTCTTTTAGGTTGCCAACCTGATTTTTTTAGCACACTCATAGCACGTGCTTCCTCCATTAACGAAACCATGCCGCTAATAGGGTCACTTGCGCCGTTTACCCAAGCGTCATGGTGATTGCCACGCATAACCCATTTATCCGGAAAATCGCTTCCATACATTTTAGCAACGACATTATAAATGGGTTTGATATCCCAATTAAAAGCGACTTTTAAATGTACTTTTGTAGTACCCGGACCAATGTGATAGGTAATAGGTAAACTTCCTTGCCATTTTTGAGGGGCTACAGGACCGCTCAAAGATTCTAATAAAGGTTTAGCGTCGTGATAAGAAATAGGTAAAACAGGAATTTTAGTAATGGTAGGCGTATTTTTTATGTCTAAACGTTTGGCATTTTTAGTTGCGGCATAACCGGGTGTTAAAGGGTCACCCGGATATAAAGGCATATCCATTACAG
Source organism: uncultured Flavobacteriaceae bacterium (assembly GCA_964564475.1). GTDB lineage: Bacteria > Bacteroidota > Bacteroidia > Flavobacteriales > Flavobacteriaceae > CG1-02-35-72. The sequence goes on from CAZMBM010000023.1 coordinate 3,621, forward strand.
AACCACGTTGTGCCCCATATTCATTTTTAAAAGCCCCTTTAGGATACACATCGCCCCGACGGTAGCCGTCGTCTTTAGGGTCAGAGTAAATTATACAACCAATAGCTCCCTTTTCGGCGGCTAATTTAGGTTTTATACCCCGCCAAGAGCCGTAATATTTTGCAATGACAATTTTCCCTTTAACCGATATGCCTAATCGCTCTAATTCTTCGTAATCTCTGGGAACCCCATAATTTACATAAACCAACTCGCCTTTCACATCACCATCAGTTGAGTAGGCATTATAAATAGGGAGCTGTTCTTTTTTTTGATTTGATGTGGCGTCTTCTTTTAATGCGGGTTCGGCTAATACAGCTTTGTATTTTTTAGGTGATATCATTTCTAAAAGCCTTGTTTTAGGCGTTGGAAATAACACGTAATAGGTTTTTATTTCGGTGTCATAACCCCATGATCTAAATTTTGACGCCATAAACACGGCATTTTTTTTATCATAAGCAGAGCCCACATGATGCGGTCTGGCCGTTAAGTGTTTCATTAAAGTTTTTAAATTGTCGGCTTTTAAATAAGAGTCAAATTGTGCTTCTAATTTGAGTTGTTCCGCAACATTTTTAGGAGAAAAACCAATAATTGAATTTGTTTGAGCCGAAAGGCTCACAGTAAAGAATAATACAAAAATAAAAGAGACTTTAGAATTCATGATAGCTTGTTTTTAAGAAAGTACAATCAAATATACTAACAATATCAATCAAGCCTCTTTTAAATTACTAATTTAACAGTTTTCAATTATTTTTATTAATTACTTTAATTTCTACACGACGGTTATTTTCACGGCCTTCGGGCGTTCTATTGGTATCGATAGGGTTTTCTTCACCGTAACCCTGTGCTGTTATGCGACGCGAGTCAATACCTTTTGAAATAAGATATTTTCTTACGGCATTGGCGCGATTATCAGATAAAATCAAATTGCTTTTAGCAGAACCGGCACTATCGGTATGACCCTCTATATGAAATTGAGCCGCTTTGTACTGGTTCATTATAAATACAATTTCATCGAGCTGTTCTGTCACACCTTGTTTAAAAGTATATTCGCCGACATTAAACAAAATAGTTTTAGCAAATTCATTCAACTTTCTTTCGGCATCTGCAGTAATAACTTTATCTGGGCAACCACCATTTACAGCAGGTCCGGGCGCTTCTACACAGTTGTCATCTTTATCAAGTACGCCATCGCCATCGGTATCAGTATAAGGGCAACCCTCGTTATCTTCAGGACCCGCTTCTGTAGGACATAAGTCATTTTCATCACAAACACCATCACCATCGGTATCTATACACCTACAAGCCCCTTCGGTAAGAAGCGTAGGTAACCCTATCAAGCTCCCTAAAGCAGGGTTTTTAGAGACGGGAACACTGTTGAATTTGAATTGTGCTATTTCAGAATCAGGGTTTAAAATAACACCTATTCTTGGTTGTACATTTCCACCTGTTCTATTTGCTACATAAATATTTTCGTCAGGGCCTAACTGTAAGGCTCCCAAAGCGTAATCATAGGATGTTTGATACAAGTTTTTAACCTCTTGGTAACCGTAGGTGGGATATTTTACATTATATCTTAATGTTTTTGGAAAACCGCTTGAACTGGTCATTTTGCGCAAACTTATACGTCTTAAAAACTTAGCCCCCCCATAGAGATGGGTAAAATAGACAAAACCTCCGTTTGGCGAAAATTCTACTCCGTAAACACGACCTGTTTTTCTGTCGAATTGATATTTTTTGGGATTACTCACAACACCATCGGCAAAATCAAAAATTTCAATAAAATTATCTTTTAAAACCGCTAAAGCCACTTTGGTTCCGTCTGGAGATATTTTTAATTGGCCTTGAGCATTTTGATATTGGTTGTATTTGTTTACAAAACGTCTGTGATAACTACCAACGGTAGAAATAATAGGGTCTTTTAAATCGGTATTATTAGAGTTTATGTGAAAAGCGAGAAATTTATTACCTACTTCTTTATTGGGATACAAAGCGGTATCAAAATCATGAGCCAATACCCAATACCCACCGTTATTATCAGAAACAGCCGTTAATTTTTCGGCCACACCCGAGTATAATAATCGGTTTTTTATAATGATTTCTCCGCCGTTTGAAATGTCAACAACATTATAACGCAAGCCGTTTTTTAGATTGTGCTCTGCAGAATCGACAGTAAAAATAAAATATTTTTGACACCTTGTGTTTGGTATGGGAATAATTAAAGCCGATTGAGTGGCAGACGAATTTCCCAGTAAACCCCTACCGTTAATAAGAGGACGATGTCTTCCGTTCCAAACGGTTTTACCGTCTGTATAAAAAATTATATTACCATTTTCATCATTAACGATAGAACACCCTTCGCTGGTATTAATAGGTGATCCCTCTGCCACTGCCGTTTGATTTCCCGAGAAATTTAAACCGGCACCACTTCCAAAATACCATGTTTGTGATTGCGCAAGAGACACGCTAAACAAAAGTGTTAACACACTAATGATTAAATTGAATTTTTTCATTTTTTGGTTATATTAAACTAATAATTACGCTTTATGAACCCCCATTTATCAAGCGCTTAATTACAAAATAAATTAATTGCTAATATCTTACATAAAAATAAGATATCAAAATTAAAATTCAACAGTGCTTAAATGGGGTTTACTGTTTACAATTATAAAAGTTCATTAGCCAAATTTGCCAGCTCAGAACGTTCTCCTTTCTCAAGTTTTATATGTGCAAAAAGACGGTTTCCTTTTAACTTATCTATTAAATAAGACAAGCCGTTACTTTGTTCATCCATATAAGGCGTATCTATTTGGTGGATATCTCCCGTAAAAACAACTTTGGTGTTTTGCCCCGCTCTGGTAATAATTGTTTTAATTTCATGAGGTGTGAGATTTTGTGCCTCATCAATAATAAAAATAACATTACTTAAACTACGTCCCCTTATAAAAGCTAAAGCCGTAATGGCTAATACACCACTGCGCTCCATTTCTTCAATGGCTTTATTTTTTTTCTCATTGACCTTAAACTGATTTTTAATAAAATTTAAATTATCCCACAAAGGTTGCATATAAGGAGATATTTTATCGTCGGCACTACCGGGTAAAAAACCTATTTCTCGGTTACTCAACGGAATTATAGGACGCGCCAATACAATTTGCTGATATTTATTCTTTTGCTCAAGGGCAGACGCTAAAGCAAGTAAGGTTTTGCCGGTTCCGGCAACACCTTGTAGGGCCACTAACTTAATATCTTCGTTTAAAAGCGCGTTAAGTGCAAAGGTTTGCTCGGCATTTTTAGGTTTTATACCGTAAGCGTATTTTTTTTCTACACGCTCTATTTCGTCGGTCTCAGAATTGTATCTGACTAAAATTGAAGTTTTTCCGTTATTTAAAATATAATACCCATTTGCCAATTTAAGTTTACCTAATAAACCATTTTCTTTGATGCGATTTTCTTGATAAAGGTTTTTTATAACCTCACCGTCAAAATTATCAATAACAGGAAAGCCTTTAGATATTTTAGTAACATCTTGTACTTTTCCGGTTTTGTAATCTTCGGCCTGTAAGCCAATTGCCTTAGCCTTTAGGCGTAAATTAATATCTTTTGTCACCAAAATAACAGTACACTTTTTATTGTGTTGTTTAAGAGATAGGGCGGCATTAAGAATTTTATGGTCATTTTTTTCCTTACCAAAAATTAACTCGGCATCTTGCTCTAAATTATTGGTGTGCATCACTATTTTTAAAGCCCCACGTCCTTGACCCAATTTAATCCACTTGTTGAGTTCATTTTTACCCGAAATTTTATCTAAAAATCGGATAATTTCACGTGCCTCAAAATTTTTAGTTTCGTTCCCTATTTTAAAATTATCTAACTCTTCTAAGACAGTTATGGGAATGGCCACATCATTATCTTGAAAATTATTTATAGCATTGTGGTCGAATAATAAAACAGAGGTGTCTAAGACAAATAATTTTTTTTGTGAAGGTGATTTCATAGGGTATTTAAATTTTTAAAAACAAGAGAAAGATACTTTATCTTTTATAAAATTAAGAGATTAATTCGATAAAAAATAATTTTGTGTCATTTTGTTAAAAACTACCCCTTCATTCCAAATAATAACACGATATTTTTTATATTTTAGCTCTTCAGATTAAATAAAAAATTATGGCTTCAGATAAAGAAAAAGATGCAAAATTAAAAGCACTGCAATTAACATTAGACAAGTTAGACAAGACTTATGGAAAGGGCACCGTTATGAAACTTGGAGACGCTGTTGTAGAACAAATAGATGCCATTTCATCGGGTTCGTTAGGGTTGGATTTGGCCTTAGGCGTTGGCGGATATCCCAGAGGGCGTGTGGTAGAAATTTACGGGCCGGAATCTTCGGGTAAAACGACGTTATCGCTTCACGCTATTGCAGAGGTTCAAAAAACAGGGGGCATTGCCGCCTTTATTGATGCCGAACATGCTTTTGATAAATTTTATGCAGAAAATTTAGGAATTGATACAGATAATTTAATAATCTCACAACCCGACCACGGAGAACAAGCCTTAGAAATAACAGAAAACTTAATACGCTCTGGAGCAATAGACCTCGTTGTAATTGATTCTGTAGCTGCCTTAACCCCTAAAAGTGAAATTGAAGGAGAAATGGGCGATTCTAAAATGGGTCTTCACGCCCGGCTAATGTCGCAAGCGCTTAGAAAATTGACGGGAACAATTAGTAAAACAAAATGTACAGTCATATTTATCAATCAGTTGCGCGAAAAAATAGGCGTTATGTTTGGCAATCCCGAAACCACAACAGGAGGGAATGCTTTAAAGTTTTACGCTTCGGTGAGATTGGATATCAGACGCAGAACACAGCTTAAAGATGGCGATAGGGTTATAGGGAATATGACCAAAGTAAAAGTGGTTAAAAACAAAGTGGCTCCTCCTTTTCAGGTAGCCGAATTTGATATTATGTACGGGAAAGGTATTTCTAAAACAGGTGAAATACTCGACTTAGGTGTTGAATACGGTATTGTTAAAAAAAGTGGCTCATGGTTTAGTTATAACGACACCAAATTAGGTCAAGGGCGCGATTCAGTCAAAGGTGTAATTGCCGATAACCCCGAATTGGCCGATGAGCTCGAAGCAAAAATTAAAGACGCTATAAACGCAAAAATAAAATAAGCTTAAAAATAAAAAAACACCTTGTATCAAGGTGTTTTTTTTATGTTGTAAAATAAAGAACTAACGTTTATTAACCTCTAAAATATACTTTTCTAATGCCATAGTCATAGAGGGTGTTTCTTTTGTAGGAGCCGAAATATCAATACGCAAACCGGCATCTGTAGCCGCTTTAACGGTTGTGTTACCAAATACAGCAATACGTGTTTTATTTTGTTTAAAATCAGGAAAATTTTCAAAGAGCGACTTAATACCCGATGGGCTAAAGAAGACTAAAATATCATAGTAAACATCTTTTAAATCAGACAAATCGCTGACAACGGTTTTAAACAACACTGCGCGTTCCCACTTAACACCAAGCTCATCTAGAGCTTTAGGAATGCTGGGCTTTAGTTTATCTGAAGAAGGTAATAAGAAACTTTCTTCTTTGTATTTTTTAATAATCTTAATTAAATCGTCAAAAGTGCGTTCGGCTACATAAATTTTACGCTTTCTGTAAACCACATATTTTTGTAAATAAAAAGCAACAGCTTCAGATTGACAAAAATATTTCATCGAATCCGGTACCTTAAAACGCATTTCTTCGGCCAGTCTAAAATAATTATCGATGGCTTTTCTACTTGTAAAAATAACAGCAGAATATTTAGAAAAGTCAATTTTTTGAGATCTTACCTCTCTAGAACTAACCCCTTCAACGTGGATAAAAGATCTAAAATCTACTTTAACTTTTATTTTATCTGATAATTCGCGGTAGGGGGAGTTCTCAACATTTGGGGCGGGTTGAGAAACTAAAATAGTTTTCACTTTCATAAATTTCTACATTTTAAACTTCAGAACAAACACTTTATAAAGTAAAATTATAGGTGCTATTTCTAGCGTGCAAAGATATAAAATAAAATAGAAAAAATGTTTTGAAATAACTTTAAGATTATTTTTTAAAATAAGGTAATAAAAATAGACGGCTAATAATAAAGTTATTATACCGGCTATTTTAAAAAGAAAAAGATTTATACCATTACTAAATAACACAAATGGTAACCAAATAAAAACAAAAAGACCTAAAAAATTAAGATAAGAAATTTTGATATACACAAGCTTGTGCATGAGTAAATTTAAATTAAACACTACCGAAAAGAGTAAATTGAGAAGTTGTTTAAAAATAAAGAAAAGACCCAAATAAAAACTGATTTTAAGAAACAAATAAAAACTGTTTTCAACAACAAAAGAGGTGTAATTATCAATATAAATTAGTAAAATAAAAGCCAAGGAGAAACAAATTATTAGAAGAAATAATATATTGTAAAAATTAATAATTAAAGTGTAACTTTTATTTAAATTAGGAAACCAAATATTTTGAGTTATAAGTCTCAACTGATTGGAAAAGCGCTGATTAAAATATTTTTTTATCACAAACAATAAAAACAACATAAAGGTTAAGACAAGAATTACCCAGTTATTGTAGGACGCTAGAGGTTGGTATAAAACATCCATCTTAAAAGATTATTTTAACAGGATTTCCTTCAAAACCGGGAGGCAGATTATTAAAACTTAACGCCACTCTAAAAGTTGTTGTCAAGGGGTTAATTTTATCGGGAATAATTAATAAACATGTCATTTTATATGTTTTATTTGGCAATATAAATTGTGACTCTCCGGCACCTAAGATACGAATATTTTTAAGGGATTCTTGGGCTGTTATTTTATGTTTTTTAGTTTGAAAAACACCGTAAAATTCAATCCGATTTAAATCAATTTTAGTATTATACGGGTTTATCAAATCAAACTCTAAGGTATAATATTTTTTGTTTGTAAAATCAATTTCCGATTTATTAATTACACATTTCAACTGTTGGTGACTTCTGTAATTTGTTATTTTAGTGCCGTAAAACACTTTTTTACGCCTTTTAGATAAAATTTTACCGTGCTTACTATTACTTACCTCATAAACAGAAAGCCCTTGGAGTTTTTCTTCATAGCCCTGTAAATCGAACTGATTCTGACGGTAGCTGAGAGAGTTGTAAGAATAAGTTTCAATACCTGTATAAAACGTGTATTTAGAGGCATTCTGAAAAGAATTTTCAAAAACTATAGGCAGTGATTCTGTATTTTTTTGTAAAGATTCAGCCCAAGATTTATTTTCGTGGGTTTCCCATTTAAAAACGGCAAGGTTTTCATCAGCTAAATCCAATCGCATATACAACAGCACCAAAAGATTTATGCTTGCTAAAACAACAAATACTTTTCTAATTTTTTTATGTGTAATTAAATACGGAAAACACACAACTATTAACGGAATTAATATTACAGCTGTCCACTGGGGTTGCGTACTTGTTTTAAATGTCGCTAAAAAGAAAAAGCTTATAAAACCAATCAGTATAAAAAGGAGTGCCCTATTGAACTTTTCTTTAAAATGAGATTTAAAAAAGGCATAATATAACACAGGAAAAGCCAACCCTACAATTATGAGCTGATTTAAAAAATGTAAAAGCGTAAATTTAAATTGGTATAACTTTTTACTGCGATTTAAATGATAGACGATAGAAGGGTATCCATTATTGTATTGCCAAATAAGGTGGGGTAAAAACAAAATAAAGCCGACAGTACAGGCTATCCAAAAATAGCGATTTTTAAGCAGCTTTAAGTTTGAAAGGATTACAAAAAAGATAACCAAAACGCCGTGATACTTACTGTACAGCATACCCGCCATAGCCAAGCCTAAAAGCAAAGACCAGTTTAAATTTTGATGTTCTAAAAAGTGTTTATAAGCAAATAAAAACAAGGCTGTAAAGAAAAATAAAGGCGTATCGGGTACGGTAATAAAACCGTAAAAATTAAATAAAATAACAGCGGTAATGAGTAAGAAAAAAAGATGTATGTGTTGGTTCTTTTTTTTGTGTGATATGAGTTTCCACAACAAGGCAACGGTAGCGCCAAACATCAGAGCACTAAAAAACCGCACGCCTAATTCTCCGTCAAAAAACAAATGGCTTATTTTAATCCACAGCGCCACCATAGGAGGGTGGTCAAAATAGCCCCAAGATAATTTTTGAGACCACAACCAATAATAGGCTTCATCATCAATTAATTCTGTATAAATACTTTGTAAAATATTTATCACAAAAAACAACAAAAGATAAAAAACAAAAAGAGTCTTGCTAGATTTCAAGATTTTCATATAGGCCGCAAACTTCTGACAAAATTAGTAATAAAATGTTTTACCTTTACACCCTTAAAAAGAGACAATGCAAAAGGCGCTTGTAATCATACCTACCTACAACGAAAAAGAAAATATAGAAAACATTATAAAAGCTGTTTTCGAGCTTCCTTTAGTTTTCGATGTTTTAATTGTTGATGATAATTCGCCTGACGGCACCGGTAAAATTGTAGAAAATCTTCAAAAAAGTTTTAAAGACCGCTTATTTATAGAGAAACGCGCAGGGAAAAGTGGTTTGGGAACGGCTTATATTCACGGATTTAAATGGGCTTTAGCCAAAGATTACAAATTTATTATTGAAATGGATGCCGATTTTTCGCACAATCCAAAAGATTTGCTACGCCTTTATGACGCCTGTGCCAACCAGGGCGCCGATGTCGCCGTAGGCTCGCGCTATTCCCAAGGAGTTAATGTGGTAAATTGGCCCATGAAACGCGTTTTACTGTCTTACTTTGCCTCAAAATATGTACAATTTATTACGGGTATTCCCATTCACGACACTACAGCAGGTTTTGTGTGTTACAAAAGAAAAGTGTTAGAAACCATAAACTTAGATAAAATTAAATTTGTGGGCTATGCCTTTCAGATTGAAATGAAATTTAAAGCGTGGAAACACGGTTTTAATATAAAAGAAGTTTCGGTGATTTTTACCGACAGAACTTTAGGAACCTCTAAAATGAGTGGTAGCATTGTTACCGAAGCTATTTTTGGTGTTATCAAATTACGTTTAAAAGGCTTGCCTAAATCTTAAAATATGACACAAACACTTATAAAAAATGCACGAATCGTTAACGAAGGTAAAATTTTTGAAGGCGATGTTCTCATAAAAGGGGCATATATTGCCGAAATAGCTACCTCAATTGGTGTAAAATCTAATGAAGTAAAAGTAATTGACGCCGAAAATAAATTGCTTATTCCGGGTCTAATAGACGATCAAGTACATTTTAGAGAACCCGGTTTAACACACAAAGCCACCATTGCTTCAGAAAGCAGAGCAGCCGTGGCGGGCGGCATTACATCGTTTATAGAAATGCCCAACACCATACCACTTGCTACAACTCAAGAGATTGTAGAAGAAAAATTCAGCATAGCCGCCAAAACATCCTATGCCAATTACTCTTTTATGATTGGAGGTACAAATACTAATTTAGACGAATTACTAAAAGTAGACCCTAAAAAAATAGCGGCAATCAAATTGTTTTTAGGCTCTTCTACGGGTAACATGTTGGTCGATGATGAACAAGCACTTACGGCTATTTTTAAGGAGTCAAAAATGTTAATCGTAACACATTGTGAAGATGAAACAACCATAAAAAACAACCTTAATTTTTATAAGAACAAATACGGCGATAACATTCCCGTTAAATACCACCCTTTAATAAGAAGCGAAGAAGCGTGTTATTTATCATCGTCAAAGGCTGTGGCTTTGGCTAAAAAAACCGGAGCACGATTACACGTTTACCACCTTTCTACCGCTAAAGAAGCCCATAAACTTTTTAGCAACAGAAAACCGTTAAAAAATAAAAAAATTACAGCCGAAGTATGTGTACACCACCTGTGGTTTGATGATACCGATTATGAAAAAAAAGGATCCCTTATTAAATGGAATCCGGCCATAAAAACCAAAGCCGATAAAGAAGGGCTTTTAAAAGCGCTTTTGGAGGATAAAATAGACGTCATTGCCACAGACCATGCGCCACACACTCTTGAAGAAAAACAACAGGCTTATACCAAAGCACCTAGTGGGGGTCCCTTGGTGCAACATGCGCTTCAAGCCTTGCTGGAAATGCATAAAAAAGGGCTTATAAGTATCGAAAAAATAATAGAAAAAATATGTCATAATCCGGCTATTTTATTCCAAATAGAAAAACGAGGTTTTATAAAAGAAGGCTTTTTTGCCGATTTGGTTTTGGTAGACACCTCTAGCCTACATACAGTTACCAAAGATACTATTTTATACAAATGCAAATGGTCTCCTTTCGAAGGAACAACTTTTACAAGTAAAGTAACACATACCTTTGTAAATGGTCACCTAATTTATAATAAAGGCATTTTTAATGACGCCATCAAAGGACGACGCTTAACTTTTGACAGATGAAAAAAAACGTATTGTTTTTGGGTTTTGTTAGTTTGCTTTTGGCTTGTACAAGCAATACCATTTACGAAAAACCAAAAGATTTAATACCAAAAGAAAAAATGGTAGCCTTACTAACAGATATGTTTTTGGCAAATTCGGCTATAATAAGCCCTAATAAATCTGGGAAACGCAATGTAAAGTACACACCACTGGTTTACAAAAAATACCATATTGACAGTGCCCAATTTAAAAGAAGTAATCGCTACTACACGTCAAATATAAAAGAGTACAAAGCTATTTATCAAGAGGTTTTAATTAATATTGAAAAATTAGAAAAAAAGTACAAAGCCCTTCAAAACAAACGAGACTCTATTGAAAATGTAAAGAAAGATTCTATCAAAGAAAACATGAAAAAAAAGAGGCTAAAAGATCCGACAGGGAAAAGCTTGGTTAAAGAAGCTAAACATTAGAAAAATCTTTTTTAAAGGCGAGTCCTGTAGAGTTGATAAGGTCATTTATGGATTCAAATTTAAAATCTAAATCCGTTTTTATCTTTTTTGCACTGTAATATTTTTTTTCTTGAAGAGATTTAGTTGTTTCTTTTGTGAGTAAAACGGGTTTTCCAGTTAAAAGACTTCTAAATTTATCCAAACGCCATGCAAGCGCCCCTAAAAACGGGTTGACTTTAATAAAAGGCTTTTTAACATCTAAACACCTAGCAATAGTGTCAAAAACCTGTTTAAAAGTTAAATTTTCGCTAACCAAAATATAACGCTCTAAACAGATGTCACTTTCTGTTAAAGCTATCATAGCTTTGGCAACGTCATTTACGCCAACGAATCCGGTTATTCCTAAGGCGTAAAACTTAAAACCACCAAAAATATTGCGAAACAATTGCCCTGTACCCGAATGCCAAAAACCGGGCCCAAGTATTACACCCGGATTGACAATTATAACATTTAAACCCTCTTGCGACGCCCGCCAAACTTCTTGCTCGGCACCGTATTTTGTTATGGCATAACCACTTTTTTGGTTGCTGTTCCAGTCGCATTCTTCGGTTATTTCTTTACCGTTTATCGCGTCACCTAAAGTAGCAATGGAACTGACAAAGCAAAACTTTTTGATATTAAAATCGAGACTTAAATTAACCATATTAGCCGTACCCTTAATATTTATATGACGCATACTCACATAATCTTTTGGGTTAAAAGATACCAAAGCGGCACAATGATAAACAAAGTGTATATCTTTAAAAGCGGCGGTTAAAGCGGGAATATCTTCTAAGCAGGCCTCAACCCACTCTATAGTATCAAAAAGTGACTTGTAATGACTTGTATAATAAGAAAATACATTTTCAACTTTTGCTATTTGGATTTTGTTTCTGTAAATGGCGCGAACTTTTTGCCCTTTTAAACAGAGATGGTAGAGTAGATGAGAACCTACCAATCCGGTACCGCCGGTAACTAATATCATAAAGCGAAAATAAAGAATTATAACAATTATAAGGGCTATTTCTGTTGTGATTTTTATCTTTGCGCAAACAAAAATTTTAAATGAAAAGCGACTTTATAGAGAACTTACGCTGGCGCGGCTTAATACACGACATGATTCCCGGAACAGAAGAACAATTGGCTTCAGAAAAAACAGTGGCCTATATTGGTTTCGACCCCACCGGAGAATCGTTGCATATAGGGAGTTTGGTGCAAATTATTCTGCTCATGCATTTTCAACAAGCAGGACATGTGCCTATCGCTTTAGTGGGCGGTGCCACAGGTATGATAGGCGACCCAAGTGGCAAATCGACAGAGCGTAATTTGCTTGATGAAGCGACTTTACAAAAAAACCTTAACGGGATTAAAACGCAATTAGAAAAGTTTTTGGATTTTGACACCAGCAAACCCAATGCGGCCAAAATGGTAAACAATTACGATTGGATGAAGGATATTTCGCTAATCGATTTTGTACGCGATGTGGGCAAACACCTTACGGTTAATTATATGATTGCCAAAGAATCTGTTAAAAAACGACTGGGAGAAGACAGTAAGGAGGGGATGTCATTTACAGAGTTTACCTACCAATTGTTTCAAGGCTTTGATTTTTTACATCTTTTTCAGCACGAAAACTGCAAATTACAAATGGGTGGTTCAGATCAATGGGGTAACATTACCACAGGAACCGAACTCATCAGAAGAAAAACAGGAGGTAAGGCCTTTGCTTTGACGTGCCCGCTCATTACCAAAGCCGATGGCACTAAATTTGGCAAAACAGAAGGCGGTAATGTCTGGTTAGACCCCAAAAGAACATCTCCTTATAAATTTTACCAATATTGGCTTAATGCATCCGATGCCGATGCCGAAAACTATATTAAAATCTTTACATTTTTAGACAAAGAAACAGTTGAAAATTTGATAACTGAACACAAAGAACAACCTCATTTAAGACTGCTTCAAAAAACAGTGGGTAAAGAAGTGACAACATTAGTACACTCTCAAGCCGATTACGAAAACGCTGTAAAGGCTTCACAGATATTGTTTGGCAAATCGACTTCAGAAGATTTAAAAAGTTTAGATGAGCAAACTTTTTTAGATGTGTTTGAAGGCGTACCACAAGCCCAAATAAACGAAAGTCAAATTGAAAACGGCTTGGATGTGATATCGGCTTTTGCCGAAACAGGCTTTTTAGCTTCAAATAGTGAAGTAAGACGCGCTTTAAAAGAAAATTCACTATCGGTTAACAAAGAAAAGATTAAAGAAGATTTTGTTATTAATACTACTCAATTAATTAATAATAAATTTGTGTTATTGCAACGCGGAAAAAAGAATTACTTTATTTTAAGGGTGGTTTGTTTAAACAACCATTAAATTACAACCGCGAATATCGCTATTGTCAAAGCGGCCTAAAATTTCGAATGAACCATCATTATAGGTTTTGCCGAGGTCTTGTGTGGCAATAAAAGCGCACGAATTTATATTGGCCAAGTCAATGACGTTAATACCTCCTGTTTGATTGTGAGGCAACAGACTTAAGGCGTCTTCGGTATCTCTAATGAAAATTTTCATCCAAGGAGGTGTTTTAAAAAGTCCGCTTCCCTTAGAGTAGGCCTGACTTAGTAATTCGGTCATCCCGTATTCCGAATGAATTTGTGTAAGACCAAAACCTTTACAAAGTTCTCGATGCAATTCATCCCTAACCACTTCTTTTCGCCGCCCTTTCATACCGCCGGTTTCCATAACAAGGGTATTCTTTAGGTTAAAACTGTGTTTTTCAAGAAGGTCTAATAAAGCAAACGAAACACCTATGAGTAAAACCTTTTCACCATTTTGGTCCAACGCTCTAAGGGTATTTGCCAATTCCTCTAAATTATCGAGATAAAAACCACTTTTTGGTTTTCCCGATTTTTTGATTAAATCGGCAACCATATATGTTAACGAAGACCCTTGACGCTCTAAATAACTGGGCAACAAAGCCAAAACAGTATAATTAGTTATAGAGCCGTAAAAAAGATTAAAAGCTTTTAAATAGCTTGTTTTGTAGAGGTTTAAGTCGCTTACAAAATGTTTGCTTGGCGTCATTCCTGTAGTGCCACTACTCACAAAACAAATTTCTTCGGAGGTATTAGCTGTAATTACTTTATGTGATTTAAAAAAACCAATGGGTAAAAACGGGATAGCATCAATGTGTTTTACCTTTTCGGGAGAACAATTTAATAATTTTAAAAAGTTTTTATAAACGATATTTTTTTCAGCTTGATATCTAAAAACAGCTAAAGCCTTAGCCGTAAAATCGGCTTCAGAACTACAATCAAAAACAGAAGAAGTAAACATCAAAAATAAAATTAGGACAAAAATAATTGAAATTTTAAGAATCCTTTTATAATTTTGACTCAGAAAACATTAAAACTGTTTAAAAATGAAAAAGATGCTATTATTATCGGTTCTGTTTTTAAGCTTTGCCTCTTGTAGCAAAGACAATGGTTTTCCTCCTATTAAACTAAGTGTAGCACCCATTACAATACTTGATGCCCCACAGCAATTTGAATTTGGTAAAACATATCAATTAACACTTACATATAAACTTCCTAACAGCTGCTATCAATTTTTTGATGTTGATTATGAGTATAATGGCACAGAAAGGAATATTAAGGTTTTAATTTATGAAAATACCGAAGCGAGATGTCCGCAAACGACGGTAACAGACAAGCAAGATATTTTTGTAAAAGTAACACAACATGAAGATTATACGTTTAATATTTGGAAAGGGAAAAACCAATATGGCCAAGATATAATTGGTAAAATTGTGGTGCCTGTTAGCAATTAATTTTACTTTTTTAGACGTGTTTTTTGTTGTAATTTAGCCCTTTTAAAAGCTATAAATTATGACAACTTCAGTTCTTGACAATACATTAATAAAAACACTACAACAATTAGGCATTAAACAAGACAATGCAGGCGTTTCAACAGGTCAAAAGACTTTTGGCCAAGGTGAAATAATAAGCTCTTATTCGCCTGTAAACGGCGCTTTAATTGCCAATGTCTCTACAGCCTCAGAAGAAGATTTTGAGAAAGTAATTTCGACAGCCACAGAGGCTTTTGCCGAATTTAGATTAATCCCCGCTCCTAAAAGAGGTGAAATAGTGCGTCAGTTTGGACAAAAATTACGCGAATTGAAAGAACCTCTCGGACGCTTGGTATCTTACGAAATGGGTAAATCTTTTCAAGAAGGCTTGGGCGAAGTTCAAGAAATGATAGACATCTGCGATTTTGCGGTGGGTTTATCACGTCAATTACACGGTTTTACAATGCATTCAGAGCGCCCGGGGCATCGTATGTACGATCAATATCACCCTCTTGGCATTGTGGGTATTATTTCGGCTTTTAATTTTCCGGTAGCTGTTTGGGCATGGAATACGGCCTTAGCGTGGATTTGTGGCGACGTATGCGTATGGAAACCTTCAGAAAAAGCCCCTTTGTGCGGTGTGGCCTGTCAAAATATTATAGCCGGTGTTTTAAAAGATAATAATATACCCGAAGGCGTTTCTTGTCTGGTAAATGGCGATTATAGAGTAGGACAAATGATGACGGCAGATAAAAGAATACCTCTCGTTTCGGCCACAGGATCTATAAGAATGGGTAAAATTGTCGCTCAAGCCGTGGCTGCGCGTTTGGGTAGAAGCCTCTTAGAATTAGGGGGTAACAATGCCATAATTATAACGCCAAGCGCTGACTTAGAAATGACAATTGTAGGGGCTTTATTTGGTGCCGTGGGAACAGCCGGACAACGCTGTACCTCTACAAGACGCTTAATTATCCACGAAAGTGTTTACGAAGAAGTTAAAAACAAATTAGTGAGTGCTTACGGACAGTTGCGTATAGGAAATCCACTTGACGAAACCAATCATATAGGACCGTTAATTGATAAAGAATCGGTTGCAACTTATTTAGAAGCCATAGAAAAAGTAAAACAACAAGGCGGCACCATGTTGGTTGAAGGGAAAAAACTTGAGGGTGACGCTTATGCCAGTGGCTGTTACGTGAGTCCTTCAATTGCAGAGGTTGAAAATAATTACGAAATTGTTCAAAATGAAACGTTTGCCCCGCTACTTTACTTAATTAAATACAGCGGTAACGTTGATGAAGCTATTGCCATTCAAAACGATGTGGTTCAAGGCTTATCATCGGCAATTATGACTAATAATATGCGCGAAGCCGAACGTTTTTTATCGCAAGCGGGATCAGATTGTGGCATAGCGAATGTAAATATTGGGACATCCGGTGCCGAGATTGGCGGTGCTTTTGGTGGCGAAAAAGAAACAGGTGGCGGCCGAGAATCGGGTTCAGATGCGTGGAAAGTGTATATGCGTCGTCAAACAAACACCATAAATTATTCAACAGAATTGCCTCTAGCTCAAGGGATTAAATTTGATTT
>CAZMBM010000023.1:20147-22592 GCA_964564475.1 uncultured Flavobacteriaceae bacterium
AATTTGATTTTTGAAGTGTAAGACTGACACTAATTAATTATTTATTGTAAAGTCTGTGTATCGGTTGCGTCTAAGCAAACTGATTATATTTATTTTGATATGAAAATAAAACACAGTCTTTATTTAATACCCTTTGTGTTAATAAGTTTTACAACAATTAACCAAGATATCTGGAAAGCCCCCGAATCAGCTAAAACCATTAAAAACCCTATTTCGTTTAAAAAGAAAAAAGCTTCAGCTAAAAAAGGGGCTTTAATTTTTAATAAGTTTTGTGTTGCTTGTCATGGCCCGAAAGGATTTGGCGATGGTCTTGGCGGGAAAAACCTAAACCCAAAACCTGCGAACTTAACGTCCCTACGTGTTCAAAACCAAGAAGACGGTGAAATATTTTGGAAAATAACAAACGGTAGAGGCCCTATGATAAAATGGGAGCCTATTATTAAAGAAAACAACCGCTGGGATTTGGTAAACTACATTAGAACACTTAAAAATTAACTTAATAACAAATATTATGAAAATCAAACTCTTATTTTTTGCCCTGATTCTAAGCATTGGCTTTATAAGTTTAAGCGCTTTTAAATCGGAATCAAAAGACTACAAACCCCTTAAAAAAATCACAGTTGAAAACCCTTGGGATGCTTACAAATCTTGGACTAAAATAACCAAAGACAGTCCAAATACGGGAGACCCAACCGGATTTTTAGAAAAACGCCACAACGGTGTAAAAGCTTTACGTGAAATTTACATAAACAGTGTAGGCGCTGTCGTTCAGCAAGGACATGCCCCCTATAAATACCCCGAGGGCACTATTTTAGTAAAAGAAACATTTAAAAATAAAGGGGCCTACGATAAAGGAACGAAGTTTATTTTAACGATAATGATAAAACAAAAAGAAGGCACATCGCCCGAAACAGGCGATTGGGGTTTCGTTATGGGCGCTAAAGGAAAAGTGAGTACGGGAAGATCAAAATGGGCAAAATTTTGTAGTAATTGCCACGTGTACGCCGCCAGTAACGATTACGTATTTATGAACGCCGATTTTATAGCAGGCATGAAAAAGTAAATAAGACTACTAATTAATTTAATCAAAAAAAAAGGGGTTCAGAAATTTTTCTGAACCCCTTTTTGGCTAACATAATTAACCAAATCAACTAACCAAACCTAATCTTTATATTGTTTTAACTTTTCTTTTTACTTTAAAGCGTTTCCTTTCTTTTTTAGGAATCTTACCTTTTAAATACTGAATGTTATACCTTCCTTCAAACCGATAAGTTGTTCCTGATATTCGATGAAACAATTCTATCGTGGCATCATCAATCACACTTAATTCAAAATCTTCACTGTCAAAGAAATCATAATCTAAATTCAGAATTTTAAGAGAAGAAACATCGGCCACATCAAAAACGTCATAAACTCCCTCAAAGTTCCATTTTAATGAATCAATATTCGTGCCAATCTTATCTTGAGACGATTGAAAAATATTTAATTGCTCAGGAAAAAAGCTTAAAAAGTTTTCTTTATCAAAAGAATTTAAGTTCCCGGCCTTGCTTGTTGCTGTCTTTTGCCAAACTTCATATTCTTGTAGAAAATACTCAATATTATCATAAAATAAGGCATCGTAATCAAAATCAGCCCTTTGGTAGCCTAATAACCTATACGCAACACCGCTAAAAGGGTCACTTATCTCTATTTCGTCAAAGCTTATAGGAAAAACATCTAAACTATAATTTCCATCTAAAATGTGGTTTAAATTAAGTGCAGATTCAAAAGTAGAATAATTGCCAATTCTCATTCCAAAACCATCGCCTTCGCTTCCGATACCTACCAAATTATTATTGGCATACAGGCTGTTATTTACAAAAGAAACGGTAAAGGCTTTTTGTAAAAAAGGGATTTCGCCGTTACCTTGAGTCGCGTTAATATCAACATACCACAAGTCAAAACTTTGCAATTGTTCTTGTAAAGAAATTTCCGGTTCAAGACTGTTTATTGAAGAAACACTACAAGCCGTTAAAAAACTTGACAGAATAATTGTTAAAATAAGTAATCGTGCCTTCATAAGTAGAGTGTTTGAGATTATTAGGTATAATCCAAACACTGTGCCAAAGGGTAAATAATATAAATATAGACTTTAATGTGAATAAAATCAAATACTTAAGGGTAGTATTTTTTTGAAGTTTCAGACAGGTTAGTAAGCCGCAACACCCTTTTTACACCTTTAATATAATAAATTAAAACAGCTTCGTTGGGTTTAAGGGTATAAGGAATTTTAAGGGCTAACTTTTTCGGAATATTTTTTTGAGACGGTTCAACCTCTAATTTAACAGGAACTCGGGGTGTACTAAAGTAAGCCATTAAAACAAGAGTGTCTTTTTTAATGTAGGTTTCTAATTTTGTGCCTTTATGAGTGAAGTAGAGAGAATCTGCCTTAAAACCTTTACCAAC
>CAZMBM010000024.1:0-22311 GCA_964564475.1 uncultured Flavobacteriaceae bacterium
AGTAGAATCTACCATAAAAAATAAACGTTTGTTTAATTTTTCGAGCGAAAATAATTTATAACGCAAATGTTTTATTAAGGCATAATCAGCTTTTTTAGTAGCTGTAATAGAGTCTTTTAACGCTACAATTGTCATTTTAACAGCTTTTAAATCTTCTGTCAAAGCACTATTGCTTTTAATGGCCGTATCGTACTGTTTAATCATTTTAGTCAGGTCAGCCTTTATTTCGGTTTTTTCGGTGTTTAACTGACTAATCATTTTTGAATTTTCAATTTTATTGTAAACACCAAAACCTATGCTGATAAGTAATAAGGCGGCTAAAATAAAAACAAGTTTTTGTGTACTCTTATTTTGTAACATGATATAATAGATAAAAATTTATTTAAGCTGCAAACTTAGTTGTAATTGTTAAAAATTACTATTTTATTTTAATTAATTTACGGGTATTTATTACTTTTATTTGATTTCACAAAAAAACGGATAGAAATAAAGAATTAATCAATTTATAATGCTGTTTTTTAAGGATTTGTTTTATGTTTTTTTTCCACCTCGTTGCGTCATTTGTGACAAGGCACTTCTCTCATCAGAAAAGATGATTTGTACCCCTTGTTTACACAATTTACCATTTGCTAATTTTACCGAAATAGAAGGAAATAGTGTAGAGAAATCTTTTTATGGAAGGGTGCCCATTGAATCGGCCTCAGCTTTACTGCTTTTTTACAAAAAAGGCGTGGTACAACAGCTTATTCATCAGTTAAAATACAGAGGAAATCAAGAAATAGGAGCCTATTTTGGCGATTGGTTTGGTGACGAGTTGCAAAATTCTAACCGATTTAATACTGTAGATGTAGTTGTGCCTGTTCCTTTGCATCCGAATAAATTAAAAATAAGAGGTTATAATCAGGTAGAAAAATTTGGAAAAGCCATCGCCAAAGCCTTAGGAGCAAAATATATAGATGACAAACTTACTAAAGTGTCATCTACCGAATCTCAGACCCATAAACACCGTACAGAACGTGTAAAAAATGTGACCGAAATATTTACATTAACTGATGTTAATATTTTTAAGAATAAGCACATTTTATTGGTTGACGATGTTATTACAACCGGCGCTACTTTAGAGGTGTGCTGCAATGAATTATTAAAAACAAAATCTATAAAAATTAGTATTGCTACTTTGGCTTTTACAGCTTGATAAAGTATTAGATTTAAATTTTAAGTAAGAAAAATAAATTGTTTCTTTGTATCAAATTGACAAAATGAAATCCCACCATTTTAAAATTATAATTGTTTTTATTATAGTATTGATTGTTGTGTCGTGTGCCCGACGGGGCAGACCCACAGGAGGCCCTAAGGATGAAGACCCTCCTATAATGATAACTGCAGAACCGCCTTTTGAAACCATAAATTTCAATAGCAAAAAAATAAAAATATTTTTTGATGAGTATATTAAGCTTAAAAATGTTGGCAAACAATTAATAATATCGCCTCCACTCAAATACAAACCTAGTATTTCGCCTCTGGGTACAGCCAGTAAAATCCTCGAAATAGAAATATTAGACACACTTAAACCTAAAACAACTTATATATTTAATTTTGGGACGAGTGTACAAGATAATAATGAAGGCAATGTTTTGTATAATTTCAAATATGTTTTTTCTACAGGAGACTATATAGATTCCCTTTCTCTTAAAGGGACTATTCGAGATGCCTTGAGCAATGACGTTGATAAAGATGTGTCTATTCTTTTGTATAAAATTGATTCAACTTATAACGACTCGCTAATATACAAGGGTTTACCGAATTATATAGCCAATACGTTAGATACTGTAACATGGCATATTACAAACATTAAAAAAGGGAAATATTTGTTGGTGGCTTTAAAACAAAAAAACTACGATTATAAATTTAAACCAAAAACAGATAAAATTGCTTTTTATCCGGAACTTATAGATATTCCCGTAGATTCTAGCGCTAGTTTTGAATTGTCATTATTTAAAGAAATATTAGATTACCGAGTCGCACGCCCGTCTGAGGTTTCAAAGCAACACATTGTTTTTGGATATGAAGGGATTGTCAAAGATCTAAAAGTTGATTTGCTGTCAAAAGTTCCCGATGATTTTAAATCTGTCAAGGCTTTTGAAGCAGATAAAGACACTTTAAACTATTGGTTTAATACTGCCGATTTAGATTCACTTCAGTTTAAAATAACCAATCATTTAAAAGACACTACCTATATCGATACTGTTGTGGTAAAATTACGCGCTAAAGAATTTGATTCTTTAATTGTGGGCGGAAACAAAAGGGGGAGTATTAAATTAAAAGAAAATTTTATAATGCTTTCAAATCAGCCTATAACAAAAATTGACACCTCTAAAATTCAAATTGTTGATAAAGATTCTGTCAAGGTGCCCTTTAAAGCCATTATTTCTGATTATAAAACAGAATTACTGCTTAAATTTGATAAAATACCCAATAATTCTTATAAAATAAAAATGTTACCTCGCGCCATAACAACATTTTTTGAGCAGTCTAAAGATACTTTTAGGTATAGGGTTTCGACTAAAAGAATAACCGATTACGGCAGTATTTTCTTAACTTTAAAAAAGGTAAAATCATATCCCTTAATAATAGAAATTGTAAATAGTAGAGGGAAAGTTATTCAAAGTCAATATGTGGAAAAGTTGCGAGAAGTTGCTTTTAGAAGTTTAAACCCTTCTAAGTACTTTATTAGAGCCATTTACGACAGCAACAAAAACAAAAAATGGGATACCGGTAATTTTGCAGAGAGAATACAACCAGAACAAGTTATCTATTTCCCTAAACAGATGGATGTAAGAGCCAATTGGGAAGTGTCAGAAAATTTCGATTTGTCAAAAAATTAATAAGA
Organism: uncultured Flavobacteriaceae bacterium; assembly: GCA_964564475.1. Classification (GTDB taxonomy): domain Bacteria; phylum Bacteroidota; class Bacteroidia; order Flavobacteriales; family Flavobacteriaceae; genus CG1-02-35-72. The sequence goes on from CAZMBM010000024.1 coordinate 2,891, forward strand.
ATCTGATTAAAGAAGATAGTTTTAAGTTTTTTACTCTTGTTTTTAGTTTCTATCTTTGTAATTTAGAATGAAAATAAATAAGAACATGCAAATCAAAAAGCAGGACATATTAAAAGCCCTTGAAAATATTACAGAACCCGGTACCGGTAAAAGCCTTATAGAAAGTGATGCCGTAAAAAATATTGTTATTTTTGATAAGGAGATCCTTATCGATGTTACCATTGGAAACCCTTCTTTACAGGCCAAAAAGAAGACAGAAGTCGAAATAATGAAAATTATTCACGAAAAAGTACATCAAAAAGCCGATGTAAAAGTGAATGTAAAAGTCGAGGTTCCAGAAAAACCCCAAGAGAAATCAAATCCGCTCCCAAATATTAAAAATATTGTGGCAGTAGCCTCAGGAAAAGGAGGCGTAGGTAAATCTACCATTACAGCTAATTTGGCTATCTCTTTATCGAAAATGGGTTTTAAAGTCGGAATTTTAGATGCCGATGTTTATGGCCCTTCTATACCTATAATGTTTGATGTGGCCGAAGCCAGACCTTTATCAGTTATGGAAGGCGATCGTTCTAAGATGAAACCTGTAGAGAGCTATGGCGTTAAAATATTGTCTTTAGGATTTTTTACAGGAGCCAATCAGGCTGTTATTTGGCGTGGAGCCATGGCTACAAAAGCCCTAAACCAACTGCTATTTGACGCCGCTTGGGGCGAATTAGATTTTTTGTTAATCGATTTACCTCCGGGAACTGGTGATATTCATTTATCAATCGTACAGGCTATTCCTGTAACCGGTGCTGTAATTGTCAGTACACCTCAAAATATTGCTTTAGCCGATGCCAAACGCGGTGTGGCAATGTTTAAACAAGAAAATATAAATGTACCTGTGTTGGGAATCGTTGAAAACATGAGTTATTTTACACCGGCAGAATTACCCGATAATAAATATTATATTTTTGGACAAAACGGTGCTAAAAATTTGGCAGAAGATTTAGATATAAGGTTTTTAGGTGAAATTCCGCTTGTGCAAAGCATTAGAGAAAGTGGTGATGTGGGACATCCGGTAAGTTTACAAGAAAACACGCCTTTAGAACACGCTTTTAAAGCAATTTCTAAAAACATGGTTGACGAGTTGGTAAAGCGTAACAAGAATTTACCCCCTACCGAAATCGTTCGGTTTACAACTATGTCTGGTTGCTCCAGTAATTAAATAAAGTAAATGACAGCACAACAAATTCATAAAAAAGTAGAACAAGCCCTCTCAGAAATTAGACCATTTTTAATTTCTGACGGGGGAAATATAAAATTGGTTTCTATAGAGGGAAGTACTGTAAAAGTTAAACTAGAAGGAACTTGTATAGGCTGTTCGGTAAACCAAATGACTCTTAAAAACGGTGTAGAAGCCACCATAAAAAAATATGTACCATCTATTGAACGCGTTGTTGAAGTCAGATAAAATATAATTTATTTATATTTGTCACAATGTATTCGACTCAATATATGGACACCACATTTTTAGGTTTGTTAACACTCCTAAAATTCTATATAAAACGCAATCCTGAGTAAGCGTAGGACATTCTTTTTTGCTATATTTTTTACTAACTTTTAAATTCAAACAAATGCCTAGATATCATACACTTGGTAGAATTCCACATAAAAGACATACAACATTTAAAAAAAATGACGGGAGTTTGTACCAAGAAGAATTATTCGGCACTGCAGGTTTTGCAGGCCTGTCATCTTTAATATATCACCTTTATCCGCCTACAGTTGTTAGCGATATTAAGAAAATTAAAGATTTAAGCCCTAAAATTGCTATAGATAAAAATATGAAAGCGCTGAGTTTTAAAGGGTTTTCGTTAAAATCAGAAGCAGATTATTTAGACAGCAGAAAAATACTTTTTATAAATAACGACCTCAAAATAGGTTTGGCTGCTCCAAAATCGTTTTCCAAAGATTATTTTTATCGCAATAGCGATTCAGATGAGATGCTTTTTATTCACCTTGGTTCAGGAACATTGAGAACCATGTATGGAAGCCTCGCTTTTAAATACGGTGATTACCTTATTATTCCTAAAGGCACAACTTATCAAATAGATTTTGATACAGAAGACAATAGAATTTTATTTATAGAATCGGCAAGTGCTATAACAACACCCAAACGCTATAGAAATAATTACGGACAGTTTTTAGAACATGCCCCTTTTTGTGAACGCGATTTTAGACTGCCACAAAATCTGGAAACAAATGACGAGAAAGGAATTTTTAAAATTCTCTCTAAAAAACAAGATGTTCTTTGGGAATATACACATACAAACCATCCTTTTGATGTAGTAGGTTGGGATGGTTTTAATTATCCCTATGCCTTTTCAATTCACGATTTTGAGCCCATTACCGGACGGATTCACATGCCACCGCCAATTCACCAACAATGGGAAGCTATTGGATTTGTCGTCTGTTCATTTGTGCCGCGCCTGTACGATTACCACCCTCAAGCCATACCGGCGCCTTATCATCACAGTAATATCGATTCAGAAGAGTTACTGTATTATGTTGATGGTGATTTTATGAGTAGAAATAATATTGAAAAAGGACAAATAACCTTGCATCCGGGAGGAATTCCTCACGGGCCGCATCCGGGAGCCATTGAAAGAAGTGTTGGTAAAAAGAAAACAGAAGAATTAGCCGTTATGATAGACCCATTTAATCCTGTAATGATTACAGAAGAGGCTATGAATTTACAAGTTGATGATTATTACAAGAGTTGGATATTATAAAAACACAGAAAAATTTAAGATATGAATGATTTAAAAAACATAGAAAATTACAATTACGGCTTAGAAAAAATTTTTCCGGAAGCTGCTGATTTCCTACCCTTGTTAGGAACAGATTACGTCGAATTATATGTAGGCAATGCCAAACAAGCAGCGCATTTTTACAAAACAGCCTTTGGGTTTCAGTCTTTGGCTTATGCCGGATTAGAAACCGGTGTAAAAGACCGCACAAGCTATGTATTGGTACAAGATAAAATAAGATTGGTTTTAACAACTCCTATGCCCAATACCCATCAAGAAATATTTGATCATTTAACCAAACACGGCGATGGTGTTAAGGTTATTGCCCTTTGGGTTGAAGATGCTACCAAAGCTTGGGAAGAAACAACAAAACGCGGCGCTAAGTCGTATTTAGAACCCACAAAAGAAACCGATAACGATGGTGAAGTTATACGTTCGGGGATTCACACTTACGGCGATACGGTTCATATTTTTGTAGAGCGCAAAAATTATAAGGGTGTCTTTTTACCTAAATATGAAAAATGGGAATCACATTACAATCCTCCCAGCTGTAAGTTAAAATACATTGACCATATGGTGGGTAATGTAGATTGGGGTCAAATGAATGTTTGGGGTAAATTTTATAACGAAGTTATGGGTTTTACCCAACTCATTTCTTTTGATGATAAAGATATTTCGACAGAATATACAGCTCTGATGAGTAAAGTGATGACCAACGGTAATGGCCGTATTAAATTTCCGATTAATGAGCCGGCAAAGGGTAAAAAGAAGTCACAAATAGAAGAGTATATTGACTTTTATAAAGGTGCCGGCTGTCAACATATAGCTGTGGCTACAGACGATATTGTTTTTACCGTGAGCGAAATGAAAAAACGCGGTGTTGAATTTTTATACGTACCGGGAACTTATTACGACACGGTGGGTGACAGAGTAGGTGAAATAGCCGAAGATATGGCTACCCTAAAAAAACACGGTATTATGGTTGACAGAGATGATGAAGGGTATCTGCTTCAAATTTTCACCAAACCTGTAAGTGACAGACCAACATTGTTTTTCGAAATTATTCAGCGTAAAGGTGCCCAATCTTTTGGTAAAGGTAATTTTAAAGCCCTTTTTGAAAGTATTGAAGCCGAGCAAGAAAGACGCGGAACATTATAGCACCAAAATGTGTTATATTGAGCGATGATCAATAAAAGTCATCTTACATTTGTTAAAGAATACCATAAAAAAACCCGTAAAGTAATTTTACTTTTAGGGTTTTTTTATACCTTTATAGAAAGCTTTTTAATATGCTCACTAAAGTTTATGGCGGTGCCGTTTTTGGAGTAGAAGCCACCACAATTACAGTCGAAGTTAATATAGATAAAGGCATAGGATATCATCTTGTTGGTTTGCCTGATAATGCCATAAAAGAAAGCAGTTACCGCATTTCTGCCGCCCTAAAAAACATTGGCTATCTGTTGCCCGGAAAAAAAATCACTATTAATATGGCGCCGGCCGATTTGCGCAAAGAAGGGTCGGCTTATGATTTGACATTGGCCATAGGTATTTTAACTGCCTCAAGTCAAATTAAAGCTGTCGATATAGATAAATACATTATTATGGGCGAATTATCTCTTGATGGTGGATTACAGCCATTTAAAGGAGCCTTGCCCATTGCCATAAAAGCACGCGAAGAAGGTTTTAAAGGTTTTATTTTACCCAAACAAAATGCTATGGAAGCCGCTGTTGTAGATAATTTAGAAATTTACGCTGTAGAAAACATCAATCAGGTGATTTCTTTTTTTAAAGAGCCTGCAACTTTAAAACCTTTAGTTGTTGATACCCGCAAACAATTTTATGAAAATTTAGAGCATCCAGAATGCGACTTTTCGGATGTTAAAGGGCAAGAATCTATTAAGCGCTGTATGGAGATAGCGGCGGCAGGGGGTCATAATGTTATTTTAATAGGACCTCCCGGAAGTGGCAAAACTATGCTAGCCAAACGCTTACCTACAATATTACCACCAATGACGCTTCAAGAGGCTTTAGAAACGACAAAGATTCATTCGGTTGTTGGACGTGTTAAAGAGAATACGGGATTGATGAGTCAACGACCTTTTAGGTCGCCACACCATACCATTAGCGATGTGGCGCTGGTTGGCGGCGGGGCATATCCACAACCCGGTGAAATATCACTGTCGCACAATGGCGTATTATTTTTAGACGAATTACCCGAATTTAAACGCACTGTTTTAGAAGTGATGCGTCAGCCTTTAGAAGATAGAGAGGTGACTATTTCTAGGGCTAAATTTACGGTAACCTATCCGAGCAGTTTTATGTTGGTAGCCAGTATGAATCCCAGTCCAAGCGGATATTTTGCCGATGATGAAAAAGGCTTGTCATCATCTCCTCAAGAAATGCAACGTTATTTGAGCAAAATTTCGGGGCCACTTTTAGATAGAATTGATATTCACATAGAAGTACAACCTGTTCCGTTTGCCAAGTTATCAGAAGAACGAAGTGGAGAATCGAGTAAAATAATTAGAGAACGGGTTATAAAAGCCCGAAAAATTCAGACAGAACGTTTTAAAAACAATAAAAAAGTCCATTACAATGCACAGATGAGTGTCAAACAGATTAGCCGTTACTGTGTCTTAGATACAGAAAGTACAAATTTACTCAAAACAGCTATGGAACGCCTTGGTTTATCGGCCAGAGCCTATGACCGCATTTTAAAAGTCGCCCGCAGTATTGCCGATTTAGAAGGGTCAGAACAAATAAAATCCAATCATATTTCTGAAGCAATTCAATACCGCAGTTTGGATAGAGAAGGCTGGTTGGGGTAAGTCGTATAGAATGTCACCCTGATCCAGAAGTGTAGGGAAAAGCCAAAGGGTATAAAATAGACAGCACTAAATTAAAAAAAAATGGCCACAATAATAGAAACAGAACGGACGCTATTACGGGAATTTAAAGAAACCGATAGTCAAGCTGTTTTTGATTTTGGCTCTGACAGAGAAGTCCAAAAATACACGGGTGATATTTTGTTAAAATCGGTTGACCAAGCCAAAAACATTATTAAGAATGTGTGGTTAGTCGATTATAAAAAATACGGTTATGGTCGGTGGGCTGTTGTACACAAAAAGGACAATAAAGTTATCGGCTTTGCCGGGCTAAAATACTTACCCGAATTTGATAAAACCGATATTGGTTTTAGATTTTTGCCGCATTATTGGGGTAGCGGAATTGCCACTGAAGTTTCGTCACCCATTATACGATACGGTTTTGAAAAGTTAGGATTAAAAGAAATTATAGGTATTGCAAATCCTGTTAACAAAGGTTCTGTTAGCGTTCTTAAAAAAATTGGTCTCAAATTTTATAAGTTAGACACCTATGACGAAAAATCTAAAAAATACGAGTGGTATAAAATTAAAGTCGAAACCCTAAATAAACCCTCTTAATTTTTGCCATTTTGTGGAATATCTCTGTTCATTTCTAAAATATTAACATCGCTTGGTCTGTCAACGCCCAGTAAATGTTTGCTAAAATAATCGGCCTTAAGCCAAAAGAAATATTCTGTCATTTTTCCGTAGCCATGTCTTTGGTTGGGAAACATAAAAAAATCAAAGCGTTTATTGGCTTTAATGAGGGCATTTGCCATTCTTATGGTTATCCCCGGATTCACATTATTGTCAATATCGCCGGTGGTTAAAAGCAAGTGTCCTTTTAAATTTTTAGCCAAAGTCTGATTGACGTCAATTTTGTATTCGTAAGTTATCTTACCGTCTTTATCTTTCACTTCTTTTACCCCATGATGGGTCTCAGACCACCAATTATTGTATATGGTATTATCGTGATTTCCCGATGACGAAACGCCTACTTTAAAGACATCAGGATAAACCAACATGGCCGCTGTTGACATAAATCCGCCACCTGAATGGCCAAAAATACCTACCTTATCTATGTCTATAAATTTATAGCGATTAGCCAGCTGTTCTACAGTTACTTTTTTATCGGCCAAACCGTAATCACGCAGATTGCCATAACCAAAATTGTGATACCATTTAGAACGGTTAGGGTTACCACCTCTATTACCTACGGTTACCACTATAAAACCTATTTGTGCCATACGGTCTATACGATTCATACGTGTAGAAAAGGCCTTGGCGACAGCTTCTGTTTGTGGACCGGGATATACATATTCTATTATGGGATAAACCATCGTCGAGTCAAAATCGTAGGGTTTGTAAAGCACACCGTACAAATCTGTAATACCATCTGCTGCCTTTACCTTAAAAGTCTCGGGAAATTTATAGCCGGTAGCAAACAACTGACTCAAATCTGCTGTTTCTAAATTAAGTAACTTTTGTCCAAAATTATTGCGTAAAACTGATTTTGGTGCTGTATTTACACGTGAATAGGTATCTATAAAAAAACGGGTATTGTCGTTCATATTCGCATTATGAGTAAAATTTCCGGGATTTAAAAGTTTTAAGCCGCTACCGTCAAAATGTACTTTGTACAAATGATAGTAGTATGGGTCTTCGTTAGATTCTTTGGCATTGGCTTGAAAATATAAAATGCGATTTTTCTCGTCAACACCGGCAATACGGTCGCTGTGATAAGCCCCGTGTGTTATTTGATTTTTGAGATTTCCGTTGGCATCATAAAGGTAAAAATGTGCCCAACCATCACGTTCAGACCAGTGAATCATTTCTTTACCGTTGTTTACCAATTGTAAAGGACGTGTCTCTAAATAAGTATTAGAGCGTTCTTTAATTAAAATTTTAGACTTGCCTGTATTGGCGTCAATTAACCCAATATTTACACGCTTTCGGTCGCGACTTTGCGTACTGTAATATATTTTATCGTTCGATTTTGACAGCCATAAATTGGGTTTGTGCTCATCATCATAAGATGATTTTTTACGTTTAGCATTGTAGATATTTACGTAAAGTTGTTGTGTAGTGTCAATTTTAGCTTTGATGTGTTTTTTTGTGGCGACATCAAAAATTAAGATTTCAGTTTTGGCAAATTCGGGCTCACCTGGCATGGTGTATTTATACGATTCAAGCGTGGGGCGTTTTTTACTTACGGAATGAATAACCCATAAATCTTTGAGTTTTTTAGTATTGCGTCTGCTGTAAACAAACTTTTTTGAATTGGGAGACCACAGAACACTAATAGATTTGCGTTTGTCTTTATTTTTCTCAATATCTTCATTTGTTTCGCCCCAATTACTACCGCCGTAGCTGTAATATACTTCGCCATCTGTTGTCCATTTGTGCTCTACAATAGTAGAGTCTTTTTCGTCTTTTATAGCCTTTTTGTAATTGTCTATATCCATCCAATACAAATTGTAATGTTTAGAAAAAATGACAATACTGCTGTCGGGCGCTACAGTGCCCCATTTTAATTTTTCATCTTCTTTTTTAACATTTTTTCTTTCGGTTAGATAGTTGGCGCCCAATCTGTATTCGAAATAATAGATTTTCTTTTCTGTTTTTATTTCTTTAGATTTTTCTTTTTCGGTTGTATCTTTTTTAACAGGAATATCTTCTGTAGAAGTTACTTTAAATTGTATTGCCGTTTCATTTTTTACAAATTTGAATTTAAATTTAGGCAAATGTTTGGCATCGTAGGGGTCTTTGGTAATTTCACTGAGCCATTCGGCCATTTTGGTATTGTTAAATAATAACTTCTTGGTTTTTTTTACAGGATTTACAATATAAAATTTTGTACCGTCGCTGGTTTTGTATTCGTACCAAAATCTGTCGCTTAACTTCAACCAATGCGGATTTACACGTGTAGAGTACACAACTTTTTTAAGGTTTGTTGGCGAGTATTTTGAAGCGAGACGATAATTGGGCTTTGGCGTATTTTGTGCAAAAAAAACAGTACTAAAACCAAAAATAATAAAGTACAAAAGAGGACGTTTCATAGCGAATAAGGTTAGGATAGTTAATTCTGTTTAAAGGTAATAAAATACTTAAAAACCCCAATTTTATTCGAAAATAAGCCGGAATTTTTAACAAAACTTTAAGAGAAATACCTCTTTGTACAGCGGTAAGATTGTGTTCTAAAAACGCCTGTCAGGTCGTTTGTTTTGTTGTTGTTTATTGCGTAAACGTTGTAATAAGCGCCTGTTAAAATCTTCTTCAGCCTTGTAGAGTTTTAATATTTTTTTTGCAGATATTATTTTAAGAAGTTGTTTGTTTAATGTGCTTTTAGCATTTAAAATATCCTGTTCAATTTTTAAAAAACCTTCTAAGATATTTTCGGCATCCTTATTATTTAGAAGGTTAAAATCTTCCCGTGTCTTAATTTGATTGCGTAATTCACGTCTTTTTTCAAAGCGAAGAGATGTAACTTTCTTGTCGTAAGCATTGTAAACGGGCCAAAATTTCTCGGCTTCATTGGGTGTTAAATCAAGCGCATTGGTTATAAATGCCGTTTTAAGGGCACGTATTTTATCACGATTTTTAAATTCTGAGGGTCTTTTTTGAGCATTTAAGTTTAGTGTTAAAAGTATAAACGAAATACTTAAAAGTAAAATATATTTCATGATTTAATTGTTTAAAATAATATCTTCTATATTGGTTTTGTCTAAATAGTCTAAAAGTTGTAAATCATTAATGTCATTTTCATTAATAATGGCTAATTTATCAATATCTTCTGAATCTAACAGCGCCCCTAAAACATAACTGCTTGAGGTGTCGTAGGTAGTGTATTCTAACCAAGTACTGATATTTTCTGTATCTAATGACTCAAAAGAAAGCTTATTTGAGGTATTGTAAAAATTTAATACTATAAATAAAACAACAGAGGCTGCGGCAAACATGGGTGCATATCGCCTCACAAATTTTTGCTTGAATGATAAAACCTTTACATCAGGTTTGACTTCGTTATTTAAACGTGCGAAAACAGTGTCTTCTAAAGTGTCAAAATAATTTTTAGGGATATCATCAGATAATTTTGTGAATACCTCACTTTCTATAGTATCAAAATAACCTTTCGGAACGACAAAACCGGTTCCTTTAGACTTTAGTTTCTCTATATTTATATGTTTTCTTTTTGGTTTCATTTGTTTTTAAGACAGGTATAAGTTTAAAAGGTTTAAGATGTCATCAAATAATTTTCAATTTTTTTTACGGCGTGATGGTATGAAGCTTTTAAAGCGCCAACCGAAGTGCCTAACACCTCAGAAATGTCGTCATATTTCATATTTTCAAAATATTTCATATTAAATACTAATTGCTGTTTTTGAGGTAATTGCGATAAGGCTTTCTGTAATTTTTCTTGAATTTCATCGCCACTAAAATAAGTGTCGGCAAAGAGATTATCTGCCAATTGATGCTGTAAAGTTTCTATGCTTATTTGTTTTCGTTTGGCCCGTTTATTTATGTGTGTAATGGCTTCGTTTGTGGCTATGCGATACAGCCAGGAGTACAATTTGCTATTGCCTTTAAAATTATAAATGCTTCTATACACTTTTACAAAGGTATTTTGAAGGACGTCATCGGTATCATCATGGGTTTTCACAATATTGCGAATATGCCAATACAATCGTTCTTTATACAGCGTCATCAATTTTCTAAAAGCTTTGTCTTGCGTTTTAGGATTTTGTAAGGCAACAACCAATTGCTTTTCGCTAGTCACTTAATCGATTTTAGTCTTGATTAGACAACTAAAATACAAAAAGGTTTAAAATGAGACATTCATTTTTAAATTAAACACACGCCCTGTGAGCCTGTTTGGTACTGCAAAAGAAAGTTTTGAAGAAGCATCTCTTACCCATGTATTAGAAATAGTATTTTGCACGTCGAACAGATTAAATATCTCAAACCCAAACGACATTTGTTTGGCCTTACTATTCCTAAGACGGCGAGAAGTTCTTTTACCCTCTAATAATTCGTAAGAGATACCAATATCGGCACGTTTATAATCGGGTAATCTGCTCTGAAAAAAGTAAGGGTCGGCAAAAGAAGGTGACCCCCCCGGTAACCCTGTATTGTAAACCAAGTTCATATACATTTTTAAGTTGGGATAATTGGGGACGTAATCTTGAAAAAGTATGGCAAATTTTAAACGTTGATCTGTTGGTCGTGCAATATAACCACGGTTGTCTAAGTTTTCTTTGGTATTGAGATAGCCAAAGCTGATCCACGATTCTGTTCCCGGAACAAACTCGCCATTTAATCTAACATCTAATCCTGTCGCAAAAGCTTTGGCGTTGTTGTTGGCACGATACCTTATGCGAACATTTTCTATCGTAAAAGTATTTACGTTTGTCAGCTTTTTATAGTACAACTCGGTTACCAATTTAAAAGGACGCCCAAACATTTTAAAGCTGTAATCGTTCCCTAAAACGACGTGAAAGGATTTTTGCGCTTTAACTTTGGGGTTTACAACCCCGAGTGAATCGCGTAACTCACGGTAAAACGGCGGTTGTTGGTACATGCCTGTGGCGATTCTAAATAGCATATCTTTTTGCCAATTGGGTTTTATGGCAAATTGGGCACGCGGACTCACAATAGTATAACTCTGAGAATTTGTGCCGTTGCTTTTTACTTGCCATTGTTGGGCTCTCACACCAAAATTATACCAAATCTTAGAGTCGTTTATGTAATCTATTTTACTGAACTGGGCATAGCCCATAATACGATTTATTTGAACAGCATTGTTGGCTCTGATACTTATAAAGGGCACTATTGGTCCCGTATAGGGTAAATAAGGTTGATCGTTTTTGGGAATAAAATGTGGGGGTCTGATAGAAAATCCGGCTGAATCTATAACCTCCCATTCTATCAAACGGTCTTTTATATTTTCGTGTTGGTATTTTATACCCGCCTCAATATGTGTATTGTCTTTTAAATAACTCCCTTTAAGTTGAAAGTTGGTAATTAAGGCATCTAAATCATTACGGGCATGGTTGAGTTGTGAACCAATGGCGACAGCATTTTCAACATTTCCAAAATTGTCGGATCCAAAATCGGCATTTACATCGCCCAAACTGTAAAAGGCAAAAGTGTCAAAATACTCTTCTTCCTGTGTGTTATAGGTAGAGCTAATAAGGTTGAGGGTTAAATTGTCATTGTATTCATAAGTAGCTTTTAAAGCCCCAAAAACGGTTAAGTACTGGTCTTTTTCTTTGCCTTCGTAGTTTACAATTAAAGCTACGGGGTTGGCAATTGTACCAAAATTCGAAATACGTGTTATGGGCTCGTCAATATAATTATTCAGACTTAAGTTCCCCAAGAAATCAATTGTCAGCTTGTTATTTACCAAAAAACTAAAATACGATTGTAAATCGGTAAAGTTAGGTTTAAAATTACCACTATTTTCACCACTATTAACCAACAGGCTGGTATTGAAATAACGGGCACCTACCAATACGCTTAAACGATCGTTGTAAAGTAAATCTTCGTAAGTAAGATTGGCCCCTAAAAAACTGGCATTTACATTAAGTGCAAATTGCTGAGGTCTTTTATAAGTTATATCCAATACAGACGATATTTTGTCGCCAAACTTGGCTTGAAAGCCCCCTGATGAAAAATTTATATTGCGTGTTAAAAAAGGATTGACAAAGCTTAGGCCTTCTTGCTTACCCGAACGAATTAAAAAAGGACGATAGACTTCAATACCGTTTACATATACCAAATTTTCATCAAAATTACCCCCTCTAACATTGTATTGAGTGCTTAATTCATTATTCGAATTAACACCGGGTAAAGTTTTTAAAACATTTTCAACACCGGCATTGGCTCCCGGTATTTTACGAACATTTTTGGCTTTAATCTTGGTGATACCCTGAGCAGCCTTTTTGTTGTTTTTAAGCACAACTGCATCAATTTGCTCTGTTTTTAGCTGCATTTTAGGCGAAAAAATAACCGTGCGATTGTGTAGAAGACGGACACTCTTTTTAATAGTAAGGTACGAAACATGACTAAAAATAAGTGTAACAGTTTTGTACTCCGGGACTTTTAAGTTGTAAAAACCTGTTTTATCTGTCGTGGTGCCTTTTTTACCAAATTTAATAGCGACGCCTTCAATAGGTTTGCCATTTTTATCGGTAACGCGTCCTTTGACAGACGCTGATTGTGCATGTGTTGCAATGACTGTAAATAACGTAAGTAGGAGTATTAAAAAAGGTTTTTTCAAATTGCTAGCTATTTCTTTCTAAAAAACGACGCAATATACACTTTAGTATTGTTAACGTTATCGGTAACGCTAATTTTAAGCTCATGTTTCGCTTTTTTAAACTTTTTCTCGTTAAAATTATAAGTTAAAAGATTTTTTTTGGCATCGTATTCCATCAGTATCCAAATTCCGTCTATACTGGCAGTGTATTTTTTTATACCTGAGTCAGCATCTTTAATTTTTACTTTTATGTAATGATACCTTGTGAGCCATTGTTTATCTTTAAAATTCACAGGAGAAATGCTAGGTAAAATAGTATCAGTTTTTAAGACATAAGTACCTAAAGTGCTAATAGAAGTAAATAATTTATTGTGTTTGTATTTAGTAGGGACATAATTGGCGTATTTTTTCTTGACAATATTAGCAATATAAAATTTAGAGTTGTCTTTTACTTTAGTAGAGTCTGTATAAAAAGTGAGTGTAAATTTTCTGTCTAAGGGGCGAATATTTTCACCAATAAAAGCGGTATCATTTTTAACTTTAAAATCTAAATAAAAATCCTTGTAAAAGGTGTGTTTAGGAAAAGCAATGCTAACATTATCTAAATTAAATTTATTGAATAGATTATTATTAATAAAATAAGGTGTTTTAACGAGTCTTTTTTTAACAACAATACTGTCGTTTAAACCTTTCACGGGGATGATTATTTTTGCAATATTTTTTTTAAAGTCACCGGCGTAAATAGCAATGTTATAATTAAGACTGTCGCGTATAGTTAATTGACCATCCCCTAATGACCTGTCATAAATATTCAATTTATTTTTGGGTTCTATAAAACACTTTTGGATGGCTTGATGTTGGCTAAAATACGCCTCGTAATCCATAAAAAGGTTGATGTATTTAGTGTTGTTGAACGAGAATTTTTTGAGTGTATGGTGGTATTTTAAACGGCCATTAACTTTCATAGATAAATCGTAAATGCCATTCCTGTTAAAAGCGGCATCTTGTCTGTCAAAAGTTTTTACACCTAAACCAATTTGACCGTAAGCCGTAAAACTATCAGCAATATAATCCCCGTTATTTAAGCGTTTAAATTGAATTTCTACGGGTAAGTTAGATTGGTTAACTTGTGAAGTGTCATTTAAAGGATAGGCCACGAGTTTAGAAATCACAGGCTTTTTATGATCGGGGATATCGTAACCAAACAGCATAGGGTTTATAGGTTCTTCTGTTTGAGTATTTCTAATTTCAAAATGAAGGTGAGGCCCTGTAGAGCCGCCGGTATTACCCGAATAGGCTATTAATTGTCCTTTTTTGATTTTAAGTTGTTCTTTCTTTGGAAACAACTGTATTTCGAATGTTTGTTTTTTGTACTGATTTTTTTTGACATAAGACTCTACAACAGGTTCAAATTTTTTAAGATGGGCATAGACGCTCGTGTAGCCATTGGGGTGAGTAATGTAAATAGCTTTGCCATAGCCCCATATCCCTATTTTAATTCTCGAAACATATCCGTCAGCAATGGCTTTAACAGGAATACCTTCCTGATTTTTAGTTTTAATATCTAAAGCCGAGTGAAAATGATTGCTGCGGAGCTCTCCAAAAGTTCCAGCTAAAATAAAAGGAATATCCATGGGTTTGACGAAATAGTTTTGAGGATATTTTTCTTGTGAAAATATGCTTAACGTCAGTAAAAATAGGAGGAGCGTCAGACTTTTTTTATTCATAAAAGGATATTATAAAGCGAATTTTAAGCGTAGTAAATGTAAAAATATTTAGATTGTAGAAAAACATTAATAACAAAAAGTTAGTAAATAAAAAAAATAGACGTCAAAAGAGTTGTTAAATTGTAAAACACTTGCTAGATTTGTATGAATAAGTTTACAGTCTTTGAATTGATGGAAGGATTTTTGAAAACGATTGATTTATTGGAGAGTAAGTTGTTAATCTTGTTAGAGAAAAAGAGAGAACAGCAAGAAAACACTTTCAAAATTAACCAAGAAAACAAGCGTTTACGTGAAGAAATAACCCGATTAAATCAGTTAAACAGTGATTTAGAAGGTAAGTATCAAGCGTCAAAAATCGCCAACACTATGGTAGGCAGCAAAGACGATAAACTTGAAACCAAACAAAAAATTAACGCGCTTATTCGCGATATTGATAAGTGTATTGCATTGATAAACGCGTAATAAATGAAAGAAACACTCAAAATAAAAGTTAGTATTGCAGATAGGGTTTATCCGTTAACTGTTAAAGTAGAAGAAGAAGAAGGTATTAGAAAAGCGGTAAACAAAATTAATGAACTAATAAAAAAATTTGAGCGAAACTATGCCGTAAGAGATAAGCAAGATGTTTTAGCCATGAGTGCATTGCAATTTGCATCAAAGTTAGAGGTTAAAAACCTCTATAATGAAAAAGAAAAAAAGGATGCCGAGACCAAACTGGAAAAATTAAACAGTTTGCTAGACGCACACCTGTAATAAACGTTCTTTAAAAATTAAATTTACAATACTGCCTACATTAGTAAATTGTTTGTTAAACTCAACACTATTCATTTATAAAGAATGAGTCGAAGTTGCAAAAGCGTGCCGATCAGACCGGATACTTGACCAACTTGTTAATTCTAATCCTGATTATTAGGAGTTTATAAAACCATACTGATGTAGGCTTTTTATATATATAAAACTATGAACCAAATGATATTACCCATTTTAATAGGGATAGGAATAGGCTTGGCAATAGGCTATATTATTGCCAAAATAATAGAAAGAAAGGCGGCTTCAAAATTTGTAAAACAAGCCAAAAAACAGGCTTCAACTGTTTTAAGAGAGGCCAAGTTAGATGCCGAAGCACTTAAAAAAGATAAGATGCTTCAGGCAAAAGAAAAATTTCTAGAGCTCAAAACAGAGCATGAAAAAGTTATTTTATCTCGTGACAGAAAAATTGCCGAAGCCGAAAAACGCATTCGCGATAAAGAATCTCAAATATCGCAACAACTTGACAAACACAAGAAAATAAATCTAGAGTTAGAACAAAAAATTGAAGATTATAATCACAGAGTTAACGTTTTAGCGCGCAAAAATAACGAGATAGAAAAACTGCACAGAAAACAAGTTGAGCAACTTGAAGTAATTTCCGGCCTCTCGGCAGAAGATGCCAAAAAACAACTCAGCGAATCACTTAAAGAAGAGGCCAAAGCCGATGCGATGGCTTTTATTCAAGAAACCTTAGAAGAAGCCAAATTATCAGCCCAACAAGAAGCCAAAAAAATTATTTTAAATACCATACAGCGGGTAGGTGTAGAGCAATCTATAGAAAACTGTGTCAGCGTTTTTAACCTCGAATCAGACGATGTTAAAGGCCGCATCATAGGCCGTGAAGGTCGTAATATCCGTGCCTTAGAGTCCGCTACAGGTGTCGAAATTATTGTTGACGATACGCCCGAAGCCATAATACTTTCTTGTTTCGATCCCATACGCCGTGAAATTACACGCCTGTCTTTACACAAATTGGTAACCGATGGCCGCATACATCCGGCCCGTATTGAAGAGGTTGTCAAGAAAACAGAGAAAGAGATTACCAATGAAATTATTGAAGTAGGCAAACGTACCGTTATAGATTTGGGCATTCACGGCTT
This sequence comes from uncultured Flavobacteriaceae bacterium, assembly GCA_964564475.1. Taxonomy (GTDB): domain Bacteria; phylum Bacteroidota; class Bacteroidia; order Flavobacteriales; family Flavobacteriaceae; genus CG1-02-35-72. The sequence continues at coordinate 19,442 of CAZMBM010000024.1, forward strand.
ACACCCCGAACTGGTTAAAGTGATAGGGCGTATGAAATACCGTTCGTCTTACGGACAAAATTTATTACAGCACTCACGCGAAGTAGCCAACCTGTGTGCTTTAATGGCCGCCGAACTCGGCTTGAATCCTAAAGTAGCCAAACGCGCCGGTTTATTACACGATATAGGTAAAGTACCCGATACAGAAAGCGAATTACCCCATGCTATTTTAGGTATGCAATGGGCAGAAAAATACGGCGAAAAATCCGATGTGTGTAATGCTATTGGTGCGCATCACGATGAGATTGAAATGAAATCACTTTATGCACCAATCGTTCAAGTTTGCGATGCCATTTCAGGGGCCCGTCCCGGTGCCAGACGTCAAGTACTCGATTCTTACATACAACGTTTAAAAGATCTCGAAGAAGTGGCCTTTGGCTTTAGTGGTGTGCAAAAAGCCTACGCCATTCAAGCAGGACGCGAGTTACGCGTTATTGTAGAAAGTGAAAAAGTGGATGACAATAAAGCCGCCGAATTGTCATTTAACATTTCTCAAAAAATTCAGAATGATATGACCTATCCGGGGCAGGTACGCGTAACGGTTATCAGAGAAACACGGGTGGTAAATATTGCCAAATAATCATTTAATTCCCCTCTTGAGAGGGGATGTCACGTAGTGACAGGGGTGTGTTATTATTTCTAGTCAGGGCTTTACTTAGAGTGAAACCTTGACTGAATATAAAAACCTGTCAGGTCTCATTTTTCCGCGGATGAAACTGTTGCACCACCTTTTTTAAATGGCTTTTATCTACGTGCATATAAATTTCGGTGGTGGTAATACTTTCGTGTCCTAACATTTGCTGAATAGCCCTTAAATCGGCACCGTTTTCTAACAGATGCGTGGCAAAAGAATGCCTAAAGGTATGCGGACTGATACGCTTTTTAATCCCCGCTTTAGCGACCAAATCTTTGAGAATCATAAATATCATATTCCGGCTTAATTGACGTCCGCGGCGGTTTAGAAAAACGGTATCTTCAAAGCCTTTTTGTACGTCAATATGACTTCTAATCTGTTTTAAATAGCTGGTAACATACTTTTTGTTGAGCGTATTTATAGGCACAAAGCGTTGCTTGTTGCCTTTACCTAAGACGCGGATAAAACCCTCGTCAAAAAACAAATCGGATATTTTGAGTGTGATAAGCTCGGTTACCCGTAAACCACAGCTGTACAATGTTTCGAGCATAGCGCGATTGCGTTCGCCATGCGAGGCACTTAAATCTATTTCTTTGATGATTAAATCGATTTCTTTTAACGATAAAGTATCTGGCAGTTTACGGCCAATTTTGGGTGTTTCAATAAGTTGGGTTGGGTTGGTTTCGCGGTAATTTTCGAAGACCAAATAATCGAAAAAATTACGAAGTCCCGAAATAAGTCGCGCTTGCGAACGGGCATTAATCTTTTTAGCAGCGTCGTAAACAAATTCTTGAATATGGGTTTCTGTGATTTTTAAAGGCGAAAAAGACATATCGTTATCCTCTAAAAATCCGATGAGTTTTTTTACATCGCGGCTGTAACTGTCGATTGAATTTTGTGACAAACCCCGCTCTATTTTGAGGTATAGTTGGTAATCGTTTAAAGCATTTTGCCATTTCATTGGGTAAAAATAAAGTAATATCTTTACAAAATGAAAAAGAAGCAACTCATTATAATAAACGGACCCAATTTAAACCTTCTGGGTACACGCGAACCCGACATTTACGGCAAGGCATCGTTTGAAGATTATTTTAAAACGCTTCGAGAAAAATTTTCGCAATACGATTTACATTATTTTCAATCGAATATAGAGGGCGAATTGATAGACAAACTACACGAAGTCGGTTTTACTTTCGATGGCATTATCTTTAATGCGGCCGCTTATACGCATACTTCTGTGGGTTTGGGCGATGCCGTTAAAGCCATATCAACACCGGTTATAGAAGTCCATATCTCTAACGTTTATGCTCGCGAAGATTTTAGGCATAAATCATTTATAGCGCCCAATGCCAAAGGTATTATTGCCGGTTTTGGCTTGCAAAGTTACGATTTGGCGATAGCTTCTTTTGAATAAGTGTTCCGTGTTTCGTGTTCCGTGTTATTCTGAATGGCTGAAAGGAAGTGAAGAATCTTTATTCTAATATTTTGTCTCTTTTAAAGTTTAACCGCAAGGGGCGCTAAGAATTACGCCAAGAAAGCTAGGTTTGTTATTTGGTGTTTCTTTAGTATTATAATTTGGTATTACAATTGTCCCCTCGAGGGGACAATCTATTTTGTCAAATAGTTATTCAAAAGCCTGTCTGGCAATGACGGAATCTATCATGTCACCCTTTTTTATAAACATGTATCTGCCACGATAAAAAGGTAGTACCCTTATAAATTTCTGTAAAGCCGGACTCGGCAATAAGACGGTCTATCACTTTTTGGTCATGTATAAAAGCCCTAAACGGATTGCCGCGTAACTTTAAAGTAAGATTTAACCCCCAAACAACAGTACGTGCTAAAAAATTGTTTTGCGGATGTACCAAAGCGTAATAAGTCTTGGCTTTAGATAAGGATGTTTTTAGTAACTCTTCTACAAAAGGGTAACAGCAAATAACCTTGTCGAGCGTTACAATGTCGTGAGGGGCAACTTGGGAATGTACATCCATAAAATCACCCGACAGGTAGGTTATTTTATCCTGATAACCCCGCTTTTCGGCTTCGGCTTCGGCCACACTGACATAACCTTCTGAGGCATCTACATCAGTGACTTTGCTGAGGCCTTGTGGTATCAGTTCAAGCGGAATAGGCCCCACACCACCACCGATATCTAATAATGATAAATTATTGATATCTAATTTTTTAAAAGTCTCTG
>CAZMBM010000025.1:0-21131 GCA_964564475.1 uncultured Flavobacteriaceae bacterium
AAAACTCGGCCAAACGTTCTCTAACATTTTTTTGAGCCATCGTGGCTACGGTCATATTTGCCTTATCTAAACTTTCGCACAACGACTTTGTCAATTCTAAAGAAAACCTTTTGTTGAGGTTAAAAAAATCGAGCAAATCTTGTTTGGGTATAAAGCAGACCTCCATATCTTCCAGAGCTGTTACAGACAGTTTTGCACTGGCATTACTCAAAACAGATTTGTGCCCTACAATTTCACCTTTTTTTATAAATCGTATAATTTGATCTTTGCCATTAGGTGTTAATTTAGAGACTTTACACTCGCCACTTTGCAAACAGTATGCACCATTTAAAACAGTCCCTTCAACAAAAAGAGGTTGCCCTCTTTTTACATGTAATACCGTTTTTTTATGATTTAAATTAGATAACTCTTCTTTACTGAGTGCTTTAAAAGCGTTGAGTTCTCTAATTAAGCACTGATCGCAATCTGACATATGTTTTTAATTTTTCTAGATTAAAGCTTTGACAAATATACAAAAAATGAAACTTTTAATTGTTACTTAATTTAGTTAAAAATGTTGAAATTTGTAGTGTTAAAAAATAAAGATGTCTAAAGAACCTTGTTATCATTGCGGGACTCTGTGCAATACTTCACATTTCAAAATTAACGAGAAGTATTTTTGTTGTAACGGTTGTAAAACAGTTTATGAAATATTAAATCAGAATGAATTAAACTGTTATTACGATTTAGCAGAAACGCCCGGTAATATCCCTAAAGAAATTAAGGGTAGATACAATTATTTAGACAATAATGATATTGCTTCAAAACTTTTAGAGTTTGATGATGGCAAAACAGCCGTTATTAAATTCAATATACCTAGTATTCATTGCAGTTCCTGTATTTGGATTTTAGAAAATTTACATAAGCTCAACCCTAACATTAAGAATGCCCTTGTCAATTTCCCTAAAAAGACAGTTAGAATAACTTATGCCTCCAAAAAAATAACTTTAAGAGAAGTCGTAGAGCTCATGGTTTCTATAGGTTATGAGCCTTTAATAAGTTTAGAAGATGCCTCGTCAGGAAAGAAAAAACACAACAGGCGTTTAACTTATCAAGTGGCGGTAGCCGGATTTGCTTTTGGAAACATAATGCTCATGTCTTTGCCCGAATATTTTCAAATAGACGGATTTTGGCTCGACCAATACAAGCCATTTTTTAGAGGTATAATGTTGGCTTTGGCTGTCCCTGTAATGATTTACTCGGCACGAGATTATTTTATATCTGCCTATAAAGGATTAAAACATAAGGTGTTAAATATTGACGTGCCCATTGCTTTGGGTATTAGCGTCCTTTTTATAAGAAGCAGTTACGATATTTTACTAAATATAGGTCAGGGTTATTTTGACAGCCTTGCCGGATTGGTTTTCTTTTTACTTTTAGGAAAAATATTTCAGCAACGCACCTATGATTTTTTATCTTTTGAACGTGATTATAAGTCGTATTTTCCTATTGCTGTCACCAAAATTGACAAGAATAGGGTTGAGAGTAATATTCCGGTTTACGATATAAAAAAAGGCGACAGACTTTTAATCAGGCATCAAGAATTAGTACCTGTTGACGGTATATTAATTAAAGGAAATGCCTTGTTAGATTACAGTTTTGTGACGGGGGAGTCGGTACCTGTCGATAAGAAATCGGGCGATAAAATATTTGCGGGGGGTAAACAATTGAGTGGGGTTTTTGAAATGGATGTTCTAGAAACGGTATCGCAAAGCTATTTAACACAGTTGTGGAGTAACGAAATTTTTAGTAAAAAAGAGGGTCACAGTATAAAATCACTCACAGATGCTATCAGTAAGAAATTTACAATTATCATACTTTCAATTGCTTTTATTTCTGCCTTTTTTTGGTATGGTGTAAACCCTTCAGAATCTTTTAATGTTTTTACGGCCGTTTTAATAATTGCCTGTCCGTGTGCACTGGCTTTGGCGGCGCCCTTTGCTATGGGAAATATGCTACGTATTTTTGGCAATACAAAATTTTACCTCAAAAATGCTTCGGTAATAGAAAATCTATCTAAAGTCAATACCATTGTGTTTGATAAAACAGGCACCCTTACAACAAATAAATCACAGATAAACTACAAAGGAGACGTTTTAACCAAAACAGATAAGCAATACATCAAAGCCTTATTAAGGCATTCAAATCACACTTTGAGTAGAAAGTTATACGATTTTATAGCGGTCGATTCTGAGTTAGAGGTCAGTAATTTTAAAGAAGAAATAGGTAAGGGTATTGTGGGAAGAATAAATAATACCGAAATTAAAATAGGCTCGGCAGTATTTGTTGGAGCCAAAGATTCAAACAGATCTTTACAAACAAATATTTGGATTAAAATAGGTTCGCAGATAAAGGGAACATACACATTTGAAAATAATTACAGAAAGTATCTGAAAAAGGTCTTCAAATCACTAAAAAATTACAAGCTTATTATTTTATCGGGAGATAACGAAGGGGGAAAAGAAAAATTAAGTAACATTTTACCAGAGCAAGTGAGTTACTACTTTAATCAAAAACCACAACAAAAGTTAGACTTTATAAAAAACCTTCAATCTAGTGGTGAAAAAGTAATGATGATTGGCGATGGTCTTAATGATGCCGGTGCCTTAGCTCAAAGCGATGTCGGATTAGCAGTCTCCGAAGATATAAATGTTTTTTCACCTGCTTGTGACGGCATTATAGCTGCAGAGAAATTTAGAATGATTCCAAATTACTTAAAATCGTCAAAAAAGACTTTAAGACTTATAAAAATAAGCTTCGTTATATCATTTATATACAATATATTAGGAATATTCTTTGCGGTTCAAGGTAAATTATCGCCCATTGTAGCGGCTATATTAATGCCTATAAGCTCTATTTCTGTAGTGCTTTTTGTGACAATTGGTACAAAATTTATATCCAAAAAAGATGATATTTATCAGTAAATAAGTAAATTGCATACTGTACTTTTATGCACTGTTAACTAAAAAACCAAATCACAACCTATGGGTGTTATTTACATAATGATACTGGTAAGTTTGCTCATTGCCTTACTTTTCTTTTTCTTGTTTATTGGCTCTGTAAAGTCGGGTCAATATGATGATACCTATACACCTTCGGTTCGCATGTTATTTGATGACGAAATAGTTACAGATAAAAATAAATCAAAATCAAAATCAGTAAATTAAATACTAACTAATTATTTTAATCAAAATGGAGAAAGAACAGTTTTATTATGACAACAAAATTGTTAGACTATTTCTGTACGCCACAATTATTTGGGGTGTCGTAGGAATGCTTGTCGGATTAATGGTAGCCTTTTTATTTATATTTCCAAATTATATGGAAGGTATCCCTTGGTTAAGTTTTGGGCGCTTACGTCCACTACATACCAATGCCGCTATTTTTGCCTTTGTGGGCAATGGTTTCTTTTTAGGAATGTATTATTCTATGCAACGACTGCTTAAAACACGGATGTTTAGCGATGTTTTAAGTAAAATTCACTTTTGGGGATGGCAGGCTATAATTGTAGCAGCAGCCATTACTTTGCCCTTAGGTTTAACATCGTCTAAAGAGTACGCAGAGTTAGAGTGGCCTATAGATATTGCCATTACCCTAATTTGGGTAATTATGGGTATTAATATGATTGGCACTATTTTAAAGCGCCGTCAGCGTCATATATATGTCGCTATTTGGTTTTATATCGCCACACTTGTAACGGTTGCCGTGTTGCACATTTTTAACAACTTAGAAATGCCTGTCACGGCTTTTAAAAGTTACTCAATTTACGCAGGCGTTCAAGATGCTATGGTACAATGGTGGTATGGTCATAATGCTGTTGCTTTTTTCTTAACCACACCTATTTTAGGTTTGATGTACTATTTTGTACCGAAGGCCGCTAACAGACCTGTTTATTCATACAGATTGTCTATAGTACACTTTTGGTCTTTAATCTTTATTTATATTTGGGCGGGCCCCCATCATTTATTGTACACAGCTTTGCCCGAATGGGCCCAGAATTTGGGTACCGTTTTCTCTATAATGCTTATTTTCCCTTCTTGGGGAGGTATGATTAACGGTTTGCTAACGCTTCGTGGTGCTTGGGATAAAGTAAGAGAAGATCCTATATTAAAATTCTTTGTTGTGGCCATTACAGGGTACGGTATGAGTACTTTTGAAGGGCCTATGCTGTCTTTTAAAAATATAAATGCCATAGGACATTATACCGATTGGATTATAGCTCATGTACATATTGGCACATTGGCTTGGAACGGTTTTATGATATCGGGTATATTGTATTGGTTGGTTCAAAAACTTTGGAAAACCGACTTATATTCTAAAAAATTAGCCAATATCCATTTTTGGGTTGGTACATTTGGTATTTTATTTTATGCCATTCCGTTATACGTGGCAGGATTTACCCAAGCCAGTATGTGGAAAGAGTTTAACCCCGATGGTACCTTGGTATATGGTAATTTTTTAGAAACCGTAACCAAAATTATGCCTATGTATATGATGCGCGCCTTTGGCGGAACATTGTACCTAACAGGGTTTATTATCTTGGCAGTTAATATTTTTAAAACCATCAAAATAGGTAGTTTTATAAATGATGAATTAGCCGAAGCAGTTCCTCTTAAACCTATAAACCCTAATCGTTTAGCCGGAGAAGGATTCCATTCTTGGTTGGAACGTAAAACCGTATTATTTACCATTTTAACAACAGTAGCCATCCTTATTGGAGGTATTGTAGAAATTGTACCGCTTATGGTTGTGCCGTCTAATATCCCTACAATATCCAGTGTAAAACCATACACACCTTTAGAGCTTGAAGGACGCGATATCTATATTAGAGAAGGGTGTAACAACTGCCATTCGCAAATGATTAGACCTTTCCGTTCAGAAGTAGAACGCTATGGCGAATACTCTAAAGCCGGTGAATTTGTGTACGACCATCCATTCTTATGGGGGTCTAGACGTACCGGACCGGATTTACACAGGATAGGGCAAAAATACAATGACAATTGGCACTTTAACCATATGATAGACCCAAGCTCAACATCTCCCGGTTCAATTATGCCACGCTATCCTTGGTTGGTTGAAAACGATTTAGACATATCTAACACTGTAGATAAAATGAATGCCATGGTTAAATTAGGTGTCCCTTATACACAATTCGAAATGGATAAAGCCTTGTATTTGTTAAAAAATCAGGCGGCAGAAATAGAAAATAATTTAAATCAAGACCCCGAGTTTAAAAGAGCTTATGGTAATGACAATATAAAAGACAAAGAAATTGTGGCACTAATAGCTTATTTACAGCGCTTGGGTACAGATATCAAAGCCAACAAAACCGCTTTAAAATAATATTATGATACGATTTGCAAAACATTATTTTGAAGGTATCGGCGGGATAGAAATTTATCCCATAATATCTCTATTGCTATTTTTTACGGTATTTGTTACAATGCTTGTGTTGGTAAGCAAAATACCCAAAAAAAACATAAAAGAGCACAGTGAAATTCCTTTAGACTCAAAAAAATAAAAACATGACAACTCAAAATAAACAATCACTATTTAAAAAAATAATTAAGTCGTTAACCAAGGCTAATGAACTCGGTCAAGAAGATCAAATAATGACCGACCATAACTACGATGGTATTAAAGAATTAGATAATGTATTGCCACCTTGGTGGTTATACGGTTTCTACATTACAATAATTATTGGTGCTTTCTACTACTTTCAGGTGTTTACAAATTCCGAAGAATACAACCAAGAAAAAGAGTTTACAACAGAAATGGCCAATGCCAAAAAAGAAGTAGAAGCTTATAAAAAAGCACATCCCGAACTATTTAAGGAAGACGTTGTTTTATTTACAGATGCCAAAAATTTGGCAGCGGGAAAAGCTATTTTCGAAACAAACTGTGTGGCCTGTCATATGCCCGATGGTGGCGGTGGGATTGGACCCAATCTTACCGATGACCATTGGATTTTAGGCGGTGGCATGGATAAAATATATCATACTATATCAGAAGGCGGTCGTCCCGGGAAGGGGATGATAGCTTGGAAAGCAGCATTAAAACCTCTAGAGAGACAACAAGTAGCCAGTTTTGTCATCTCTTTGCAAGGAACAAAACCTGCCAATCCAAAAGCCGCCGAAGGTGATATTGTATGGACAAAACAGTAGTGTGTTTTCGTTCTGAAAATGTGCTAATGTGTTTTTGATTTTTTTAGTTAGTAGTAGGAAAGGCTATCCTAGGGTTTTGTTATAAAAGTGTCATAACAAATTAGTAATCTGTTGTACATTTGTAACAAAATTTCTAGATAGCCTTTTTTCAATGTAAATTTCTATGACAAATCAAGATAAAGAAGTCTTTAGAGACTCAATTGGTACCATAAATGACGCTGGTGGACGCAATTTTTTACACCCTAAAAAGCCTGTAGGGATATTTTATAAATACCGCACTCTTTTAAGTTGGTTATTATTGACACTTTTGATAAGTGCCCCTTTTATAAAAATTAAGGGTAATCAGTTTTTGCTTTTTGATGTAGTAAAGGGGAAATACAATATATTCGGTCAACCTTTTTGGCCACAAGATTTTTATTTATTAGTCTTGTCATTGCTCATAGGGATAGTTTTTATTATCTTTTTTACAGCCATTTTCGGACGTATATTTTGTGGATGGATATGTCCGCAAACTATTTTTTTAGAAATGGTATTTCGCAAAATAGAATATCTTATAGAAGGCGACAGGACTAAGCAAATTAAACTCGAAAAACAAGCGTGGAATACAGAGAAAATCCTTAAAAAAGGAATAAAATGGATAATATTCTATATTTTATCATTTGTGATAGCCAATGTGTTTTTGGCCTATTTTATTGGAAGTGATGAATTACTGAAATACATACACGAAGGGCCTTTAAATCATATTAATATACTTGTAAAGTTAGGGGTATTTTCATTAATATTCTTTTTTATTTTTGCCTGGTTCAGAGAACAGGTATGTATTATAGCTTGTCCCTATGGCAGACTTCAAGGTGTTTTGCTTGATAACAATTCAGTTGTTGTGGCTTACGATTACAAACGGGGCGAAAGTACAAATGGCCGTTCAAAAATTAGAAAGGGTGAAGATAGAGAAGCCAAGGGTTATGGCGATTGTATAGATTGTAAGCAATGTGTACAGGTCTGTCCTACAGGAATAGACATACGTAATGGTACCCAGTTAGAATGTATCAATTGTACCGCCTGTATAGATGCTTGCGATGCTATGATGGATAAGGTAGGTTATGATAGGGGCTTGGTTAGGTATGCTTCTGAAAATAATATTGCCAAAGGAGAGAATTTTAAATTTGATGCAAGAATAAAGAGTTATACAGTTGTTTTGATACTTATGGTTACCGCTTTAATAACCCTTTTATTTTTGCGCAGTGATATTGAAGCAACGGTTTTAAGGTTGCCCGGTCAAATGTTTACAACAACAGATACTACGGTAACCAATGTCTATACTTTTACTTTGATAAACAAAACAGTAAATGATTTTGACGATTTAAAAATGAAATTAATTTCACAACCGGGTGAAATTAAAGTGATTGGTACAAAAATATCTTTAAAAAGAGAAAGTTTAAAAGAAGGAACTATTTTTATTACCATTGCTAAAAAAGATTTGACATCTTCAAAAATAAAGTTAAAAATAGGTGTGTATAAAGGGGACAAGTTGATTGAAACAACAACAACTAATTTTCCGTCACCCTTAATTCTAAAATAAGTATTTTTACATTTTTAATGCTCATGAAAATTAAGATAAATTGGGGGACAGGTATTGTAATAGCTATGGTATTGTTTATGGCTTTTATTTTGCAATACGTATATCGTGTATCTGTTTACGAAAAATATGACCATCATTTGGTAGCAGACGATTATTACAAAGACGAACTGAATTATCAGAAAAAAATAGATAAAGAAAATAATGCCAATGTCCTAAAAGAAAATGTAAAACTTTTAAAAACAGATAAAGGATTGGAAATTATATTCCCTGAGATATTTAATTATCAGTCTGTTACAGGTGCAGTTAAAATGTTGCGTCCCTCTAATTATAGACTTGATATTAAAAGAGATATAAATTTATCTTCAAATATACTTTTAATTAAAGATGAGGTGTTGGCCAAAGGTCAATACAATGTGTTTGTTGAATGGTCTTACAAAGGCAAAGACTATTTGTTTAAATCGTCATTTTACTACTAAGTACATGTTTTACACAGCAGTTTTATTAGGTTTGTTGGGAAGTTTTCATTGTTTGGGCATGTGTGGCCCTATAGCTTTTGTGTTGCCCCTTAACAGACGCAATAAACTAATAGCTTTCTTACAAACATTTTTGTATCATTTTGGAAGGATTTCGGCCTATGCTCTTATCGGATTACTATTCGGCCTTCTTGGTAAAGGTCTTTATTTGAGTGGTTTACAGCAGAAATTATCTATACTAATCGGTGTTGCAATGATTTTTATAGCTCTTATACCTTCTGCTTTTGTATATAAATTTAACCTTACAAAGCCACTTTATGTTTTGGTTAATAAGTTGAAACTAGGTTTAGGTATTTATCTTAAAAAATCATCGCTTAAAGCCTTTTTAACTATCGGTTTTTTAAACGGGTTTTTACCCTGTGGTTTGGTTTATATGGCTCTATTTGCCGCTATTTCTACAGGTTCTAGCCTTAAAGGAGCTCTGTATATGGCCATGTTTGGTGTCGGAACAATTCCTATGATGACAGCTGCTTTATTATTCGGCAATTTTTTAAAAGTGTCAATTAGAAATAAAATTCAAAAAGCAATTCCTATCTTTGTTGTCTTAATAGGCTTACTATTTATTTTAAGAGGGTTGGGTTTGGGCATTAAATACGTGTCGCCACCCAATAATAAATTAAAAATTTCTTCAAAACCAATGATGAAGGATAAGGCTTATTTTATGTATTTTAATAAGGATACTGATGAAGAATCAAGTTCAAAAAATAACTGCTCAAGAGTTTAAATCTTTAGAGTCTGTCGTTGAATTAAAGTCGCTTCTCGAAGCCAAAAATATAGACAGTAAAAAACTTAATCGAATACTCGATTACGAAAAAGATTTACAATCACTTCAGATAGAATTGGTTAAGTTGCAGCAATGGGTGCTAAAGCACAAAAAACGTGTGGTTATTATTTTCGAAGGACGTGATGCCGCCGGAAAAGGAGGTAATATACGTCGTTTTATGGAGCATTTAAATCCGCGTTCGGTACGCCAAGTGGCTCTGAATAAACCTACCGAAATTGAAAAAGGACAGTGGTATTTTAGACGCTATATTAAACATTTACCCAACGAAGGAGAATTGTGTTTTTTTGATAGAAGTTGGTATAACCGCGCCGTGGTAGAACCCGTTATGGGCTTTTGTGATGCGCAACAGTACAAACAATTTATACATAAGGTTCCCGAGTTTGAACACATGCTCTATGAAGACGGTTTAACCATCATAAAATTTTGGCTCTCAATAACAAAAGATGAGCAATTGAGGCGTTTTAAATCTAGAAATAACAATCCGCTTAAGCGATGGAAATTCAGTCCTGTTGACCAAAAAGGGCAAGAATTATGGGATAAATATACCTATTACAAAGAACAAATGTTTAGCAAAACCCACACGTCATACAGCCCTTGGATTATTGTTAGAACAAATGATAAAATGGCCGCCAGATTAGAGTGCATAAGGTATGTTTTGTCGCAATTTGATTATGACGCGTCTAAGGAAACAAATACCAATATAATTCCGGACCCCAATGTTATTATGCGTTATTTTCGTTCATCAAGACATTTAAATGACTAAAATTATGGAATTAGACTTGACAGAGAGAGATGTAAAAAGACTCAATTCTAAAAAGGGATTATTGTCTTTATTTAACACACAACCTTTTAGTGTAGCCAAAGCCTTGCGTTATACAAATTATCAATACGAACTCAAAAGACTTCAGGTAGAACTCATAAAAATGCATACATGGGTTATTCAGAATAATAAACGAGTAATTGTACTATTTGAAGGACGTGATGCGGCCGGAAAAGGGGGCGCTATAAGACGTATTACAGAACGCTTAAACCCGCGTCATTACCATATTGTGGCTTTGTCAAAACCCACGGTAGAAGAGCAAGGGCAATGGTATTTTCAACGCTATATTTCTGAATTTCCACGTGCCAGTGAGATTGTGTTTTTTGACAGAAGTTGGTACAACCGTGCTGTGGTAGAGCCCGTTAACGGATTTTGTACACAAAAACAATATGAGATATTTATGAATCAGGTAAACGATTTCGAAAGAATGGTTGTAGAATCGGGTATTCAAATAGTTAAAATATACATGTCTATCTCAAAATCAGAACAGGCTAAACGCTTTAACGATATAAAAAGCAGTCCGCTAAAACAGTGGAAAATCACACCGGTTGATGAGAAAGCCCAAGAATTATGGGATGACTATACCCACTACAAAAAAGAAATGTTTGCCAAATCCAGTACCGAAATTGCCCCGTGGAAAGTTATAAGAGGTAACAGAAAGACTTCGGCAAGAGTAGATTCTATAAAACACATATTGAATGTTATTCCTTACGATAAATCTATTGAAGTTTAACTAAGGTGTGGGCGCCAACCAATTAAAAGGTGCATATGGGATATTGCGCAAAATCCAAAACAAAAGTATAACCACCAAAACTATTAAAGGTGTTTTAGGATGGTTTAAAATGCTTTTCCAATTTTTATTAAAAAATTTATTGGCAATAAGTATTATGGCATGAGAAGCTAGTAATAACAAAGCGACTAAATACAAGGCATTTTGATGTAAAACCCCTGTAATATTCAGGTGTAGCAAATCATGTGTGGCCCGTTGACTGCCACAACCCGGACAGTAAATACCTGTAGTTGTATAAAGCGGACATTTAGGTAAATAATCTACACCACTTGGATTGACGACAAAATAAAATAATGCCAGCACTACAAAAAACACCAACATTAGAAAGTATTTAAGTTTCATTAATTTTAGTTAGAAGTATTTGAAAAAACGGCCACGCCAATAAATGCAACATACAGTATCCAGACTAATACAGCTGCCACAGCAGACCAGATAGTCCAATTTTTAGCTTTGTTAGAAGCCTCTTGCGCAGCTTGATAATCGCCTTCGTCAAATTTAGTATTTACCCTACTGGCATATACAATGGCGGGAATACCTAAAGGCCAACAGCAAAAAATTGTCGATAAAATTGAAAGTACCAAATAGTTATTGGGTCTATTTTGGAATTCTGTCATAATAAGTTTTGTTTATGTTAATTAAAACTAAAGTACTAAAATATTTTAACTAGCCATGAACCAAAGGCCTTTTGCCTTGGTTTTTTATGTACTCAGCTTCATAAGTAGCTAAGGCCTCCCACTTTTTATTTACAACTTCTTTAGATTCGTAGCGCCTGGCCAAACCTAAAAATAAGGTATAGTGTCCGGCTTCCGAGGCCAATAAATCTTTGTAAAAGTGTGCCAGTTCAACATCTTTTAGGTGTAAAGACAACATTTTAAAGCGCTCACAACTGCGTGCTTCTATCAAGGCTGAAATCAAAAGGCGGTTGACCAAGCTTTGGGTACGGTCTTTTGTTTTGTCAAAAAAATTAAATAAATATTTGGCATAAGCACTTTTTTGATCTTGAAGCAATGTCATACCACGTGCTACCATAATATTGTGAACACGTCCAAAATGCTCAATTTCTTCTAAGGCGATACTTTGCATTTTAGTAACCAAATCTGAATCTTCAGAATAACCAATAATTAAAGACATGGCTGCTGCGGCAGCTTTTTGTTCGGCAAAAGCATGGTCTGTCAGTAATTGTTGTAAGTTATTTTCGGCGATGCTAACCCAAGACTTTTGGGTAGTACATTTTAAACCCAGCATTAGTTTTCGAATTTATTTTTAATTTCTTCAAGAGAGGTCGGTTTGCCTACTAAAGTAACAACATCACCAATTCTTAGGGTGGTGTAACCATGGGTTATGAGGAGTTGTCCTTTGCGTTTTAAAGACAGCATTATTAAATCTGAGGGCAAGCGTAAATCGCGCAAGCGTAAGCCGGCAATATCACTGTTTCTAATTTCTATATCTAAAGAATCTTGACCTTTATCCATACCCAATAGCAGGCTGGCCGCATTAGGCGAACGTACAAAATGATCTAATAAACTTACCATAGCTGTAGAAGGGTCTATAACCTTAGCCCCCAAACTATGGAACTTTTCAAAATTCTGACGATCGTTTAATCGTACAATAATATCTCTTGTACCAAATTCCTCAAAAATGAGAGTGGCCAATTCAAAATTACGTTCATCATCTAACATTAAAATGGCCGCTTCGGTTTGTTCTAATTTTAAAAGATTTAGGTTGGGTGCAGAAAGACTTTTTACTACAACTATGTCTAAATCAGAGTATTTTGTTGCCAAAGAGTCAATAGAGGTGACTAATTTTACCTGCCAGTTATTTTTTATAAGCTGATGTGCCAAGGCAATTGATTGATTTTCTACGCCAAATATGATAGCGTCACGTGTGGTATTGGTGACGTATTTGGCTTTTAAATGACTTTCATTTACGTAATTTAAAGACCATTTAAAAAGAGGTGGCCCAACCAGTTGATTAATGACGATAATGGCAATGACAATGGTTTCAAATTCGTGTCCCCAAGTTGGGAATTCGTGAGATATAATTGTGGCAAGCCCTAGCGCTACACCTGCTTGTGTTAGATAGGGCATCCAAGAAATCAAGACGTATTTTTTATTATCGCCGGCGGCAAAAACACCAAAAACACCTCCAAAAAAGATAGAAATAAGGCGTAAGAAAAATAAACTTAAAGCGATGCCAAAAACACTGACTAAGGTCTGAAAAGAGAGTGACGCGCCGGTTAAAGTGAAAAATATGATGTAAATAATGGGACTTATTTTGTGTAGCAGTTCCGAAAATTCTATGCGGTGTTTGCTGTAATTGGTCAATACAAAACTACCAATTATGGCTATTAATAAGGGTTCTAAAATAATTTCATGGTGAAACCAGACTTCCGATTTAATTTTAACCAAATCGGCAAAAAGATAAATACTATACCCTAAAATAAGGATAAAAGTTGCTTTGATATTGGGATGTAAGTTTAAAGAAAACGGAAGGGAGATGAGTTTGCCTACAATATACCCTAACGTAAACGAAATTAAAAGCTCTAGCGCCAAGATAACAAGAAAGAAAACCCCGATAGAGTCGCCATTGATAAGCGTTTTAGTTAAAGAGAAACAAATGGCAAATAAAATAATGACAAGTACATCTTTTACCACAGTTACACCCATTACTGTTTTTGTAAAAGGACCATTGGCGCGCATTTCATTAATAACCGCTATGGCTGATGAAGGCGATCGGGCTACAAAAATAGTCCCAAAAAGTATAGAAATACCAAATCGTGTGGCGTTGGGTAATTTGGCCATAAAAGGGATAAAATTGGCGGCATAATAAATAAGAGCACTACTCATCAAAAAGGTGATGACAAGTTGACCTATAACCATCCATTTAATACTCTTTATACGACTGCGCAAATCGTCTAAATAGAGTTCAGAGCCTGCAGAAAAAGCTATAATAGCCAGAGCCATATCATTTAAAAAGTTTAGGTCGTCTAAGGTTTCTCGTTCAATAAAATTGAGCATTGAAGAACCTGCAATAATACCGGTAATGATTAAACCCGTAATGAGCGGAAACTTAATCTTTTGAAAAACAATAGCAATTTGATTAGAAGCCAAAGCCACAATCAAAAATCCGACAAGAAGCGTAATAAGCCTGTAATAATCCAAATTATTCTCTGTTTAAAGTTGTTAAATATAACAAAAGAAAAGCAAACCTTTATAAATCTAACTTGAAGGTTTTTTTGAGTAACTCTATATGTGGGTTTTTCTTTTTAAGAGCCAAGTATTTTTCTTGAGATGTGTAGATGTATTCTTTTGTGACGGCCTCATTTACAATTACTTTAATAGATATTTTAAAGTTGTTGAGTTCTTGACGTAAATATTTTAATAAGCCGGACTTGCCTTTTTCAAAAGATGCCTGCATAACTTTGTTTGGAAGTGTCAACGCTACAGTATTACCACTAATTTTGGGTTTTTCGGCTTTTAAGATAGACAACATTAGTTTTTCGCCTTTTTTGTCTAAATATTTTAAATATTTATACCATACCTTAAAAAAATCATCGGAGGTAAAAGTATCTTCGGGAAGTACTTCTTTTGATTTATTTGAAGCTTCAAAGTCTTTAATTTTAGTCTTTTCATTGAGACTTTTTAGAGACAGTGCAGAGGTGCCTCTTCGGGTGATATTTAAAGTAGGCTTTTCAACTTTTTTTAAAGACGGCGTATTTTCTTTAGTATTGGTTAAATTGTCATTGACTATTTCGTCGGTTTTCTCGGTTTTGTTGTATTCTTCTTGCGGTTCGGCGGTTTGTATAATTTCTTTTGTAGCAGGTTTTGGCTGTTTTGCAGGACTTTTGTAAGTGCCGGCCGGAATTATTTTGGGTTCAAGCTTTTTTTTTTGAGAATCAAAATCAATTGACGCCAATTGCATTAGAGTCAGCTCCACCAATAAGCGTTGATTTTTACTGGTCTTAAAATTTATATCGCAAGTGTTTGCCAAATCTATAGCCTGTGTTAAAAAAGAAACAGAACAAGATTTTGCTTGTGAAATATATTGCTCTTTGGCTTTGTCATCTACTTCTAAAAGAAAGGTTGTAGCGGCATCTTTAGCAACTAAAAGGTCTCTAAAATGCGCAGCCAAGCCAATTATAAAATGATGTCCTTCAAAACCTTTGCCAAGTATGTCGTTTAAGGCTATGAGCAACTGCGGAATATTATGTTTTAAAATTAAATCGGTGATATTAAAATAGACTTCATAATCTAAAACATTTAGATTTTCAATAACAGACATGCGTGTTATTTTGTTGCCGGTAAAACTCACAATCCTATCAAATATAGACAGGGCATCGCGAAGCGCACCATCTGCTTTTTGAGCGATAATATGTAAGGCCGCTTCTTCGGCTTCTATGCCTTCTTTTAGTGTGATTTTATGAAGGTATTCTTTAATATCTTTGACGCCTATACGTTTAAAATCAAATATTTGGCAACGCGATAAAATGGTAGGAATAATCTTGTGTTTTTCTGTTGTTGCTAAAATAAAGATGGCATGGCCGGGTGGTTCTTCAAGTGTTTTTAAAAAGGCATTAAAAGCACTTTGACTTAGCATGTGAACTTCATCAATAATGTACACCTTGTAATGTCCTGTTTGGGGCGGTATGCGTACCTGTTCGGTTAAATTTCTGATGTCATCTACAGAATTATTTGAGGCGGCATCGAGTTCAAAAATATTAAAAGCAAAATCTTCATCGGGATTTACAGCCTCTAAATTTTCTTGATTTATACGCTTGGCCAAGATACGGGCACAGGTTGTTTTTCCCACACCTCTTGGCCCTGTAAATAACAGTGCTTGAGCCAAATGATTGTTTTTTATAGCATTTTCTAGTGTCGAAGTAATGGCTTGTTGCCCGACAACATCATCAAAAATTTGAGGCCTGTATTTTCTTGCCGATACTATAAATTGCTCCATAATGTCCTTTTAATCGTGGTGCACAAATATAGAGAATTAGCCATAGATTTTGTTGTATAAATCGGCGTATTTTTTTAAGATTACGTCACGCTTTGGTTTCATTGTAGGTGTTAATAGGCCATTTTCTACACCCCAAACTTCGGCAGTAAGTTCAAAACGTTTAATTTTTTCCCACTGACCAAATTTTGAATTGCCTTTATCTATTTCTTCTTGAATACGGTCTATTACTTTTTGGTTAGCAATGAGCGCCTCGTTAGAATCGAATTCCGGAATATTATGACGTTTGGCCCATTCTCTTACAAAATCAAAATTGGGTTGCACAATGGCTGCCGGCATTTTTTGACCTTCACCAATCACTAAAATTTGTTCTATAAAAAGAGATTCTTTCATCTCATTTTCTAAGAGAGCCGGTGAAATGTATTTACCTCCGGAGGTTTTAAAAATTTCTTTTTTACGTCCTGTAATTTTTAAGAAACCATCACTGTCAAATTCACCTTTATCGCCTGTATGAAAATAACCGTTAACAATAACTTCGTTGGTTTTTTTAGGGTCTTTGTAATACCCTACCATAACATTGGGGCCTTTGCATAAAATTTCACCGTCATCGGCAATTTTAACTTCTACATCATCAATGACTTTTCCTACAGTACCAATGCGTTGTAGGCCGTTTTGATACATATTTACAGATATAACCGGAGAGGTTTCAGTGAGCCCGTAACCTTCCATAATGGGGATGCCGGCCGCACAAAATACTTTAGACAGTCGGGGCTGTAAAGCGGCACTACCCGACACAATAGTTTTAATATTACCCCCTAAAGCTTCTTGCCATTTTGTAAAGATTAGTTTGCGAGCGATACCTAATTTAAATTCGTACCACCAGCCGTTCTCACCATAGGGTTTGTATTTTAATCCCAGGTTAACAGCCCAAAAAAACAAAGCTTTTTTAATACCGGTTAGTTCTGTGCCTTTCGCTATAATGGCATCGTACATTTTTTCGAGTAAACGTGGCACAACCGTCATTAAGTCGGGTTTAACTTCTTTTATATTGACGCCTATTTTATCGAGCCCTTCGGCAAAATAAATAGAAATGTCCAAATATTGGTATAAATACAAAATCATACGCTCAAAGACATGACACACCGGTAAGAAACTCAAAGCCTTTGGTCTGCCTTCTATTCTTGGAAATCTAAGACTAGAAGCCAATACATTGCTCACAATGTTGGCATGCGTTAACATAACGCCTTTGGGTTTTCCTGTAGTGCCCGAAGTGTAAATAAAAGTAGCCAAATCAGATGGTTTAACAGCCTTTTTGCGTTTATCTACTTCTGCCTGTAAGGTGTCCTCTTCGCCTAAAGCCAAAAATTCTGACCAATTTGTACAACCGTCAATCTCGTCAAAAGAGTAGATTTTTTTCAGACTTGGTGCATTTTTTTTAGCAATTAAGGCCTTTTTAAACACTTCTTCATCAGAGACAAAGCAGTGGGTCACTTCGGCATGATTAAAAATATATTCGTAATCTTTAGCGGCAATTGTAGGGTAAATAGGTACATTTTGAGCTCCCACTTGTAACACGCCAACGTCCATAATATTCCATTCTGTACGATTGGTGCTCGATATTACAGCAATCTTTTCGTTGGCATTTACACCCAATTTTAAAAGGGCTCTGCTGGCAGTATTGGCTTTTTTAAGAAATGTTTCAGTCGAGGTTTTTTCCCATTTTCCGTTCTTTTTGGTAGCATAGGCATCTTCTAACCCTCCCTTTTCTAATTGATGATAAGCAAAATCAAAGAGGCGCGATATATTTTTTGGCATAAAATTAAATTTTGAAGTTTGCAAATTAGTAAAATTAATCAATATAAAAAACAGTTTATAAAGCAATTAAAAATTGTAATAAGAGGTTGAGATTCTCTTAATAGGATTGTTTATCTTTGCACATTAAAAATTAAGCGAATAGGATGAAGATTTCTTACAAGTGGTTACAAGAATATTTACCAATTGATTTAGATATAGACAAAACCAGTGAGGTTTTAACAGATTTAGGCCTCGAAGTAGAAGGAGTAGAAACTGTCGAAAGTATTAAAGGAAGCCTTAAAGGCGTGGTTGTAGGTAAAGTTTTGACTTGTGAAAAACATCCTAATGCCGACCGCTTAAAAGTAACCACTGTAGATATCGGTACTGATGATCCCCTACAGATTGTATGTGGGGCACCTAATGTTGATAAAGGGCAAAAAGTGCCCGTAGCTACCGTGGGTACCACTTTGTATGACGATAAAGGAACAGCTTTTAAAATAAATAAAAGTAAAATACGTGGCGAAGTGAGTTGTGGGATGATTTGCGCCGAAGACGAATTGGGATTAGGAACTTCTCATGACGGTATTATGGTTTTAGACAATACCCTTAAACCGGGATTAGCCGCTTCTGAGGTATTTGATATTGAAACCGATTATATGATTGAAATTGGTTTGACACCTAACCGTGCCGACGCTATGAGTCATTTGGGTGTGGCACGCGACTTAAGAGCGGGCTTGTTGCAACAAAACATCACGTCAGAATTAATCACCCCCTCTGTAAGCGATTTTCAAGTAGATGACCGTACTTTTAAAATTGACGTCGAAGTCCAAGACAACAAAAGAGCCCCACGCTATGTGGGTCTTACAATTTCTGACGTAAAAGTAGGAGAGTCGCCCAAATGGTTGCAAAATAAATTAAAAACCATAGGTTTAACACCTATAAACAATGTGGTTGATGTTACCAACTATGTTTTACACGATTTAGGGCAGCCACTTCATGCTTTCGACGCCAATAAAATTGGTAAGAATAAAGTTATTGTAAAAACCTTGGCAAATGGTACCAAATTTACAACACTAGATGGGGTTGAGAGAACTTTGCACGCAGAAGATTTAATGATTTGCGATGCTGAGAGCAATCCCATGTGTATAGCCGGTGTTTTTGGCGGTGTCGATTCGGGAATCACAGAAAATACAACAGCTGTATTTTTAGAGAGCGCCTATTTTAATCCGATAAGTATCCGTAAAACAGCCAAACGTCACAGTTTAAACACCGATGCTTCGTTTCGTTTCGAAAGAGGTATCGATCCTAATATTACCGAGTTTGCCATTAAACGTGCGGCTATTCTTATCAAAGAATTAACCGGTGCCAAAATTTCTTCAGAAATAATAGATATTTATCCAAATAGAATAGACGATTTTCAAATATTTTTATCTTATAAACGCCTAAACAGACTTGTAGGTCATTTTATACCTTCAGAAACAGTACAAAACATTTTGGCCTCGCTCGATATTAAAATAAACAATCATACTGAATCGGGTCTCAATTTAACCATTCCCGCTTACCGTGTCGATGTTACACGCGAAGTAGATGTGATAGAAGAAGTGTTGCGAGTCTATGGCTATAACAATGTCGATTTTTCTGAAAAGTTGAATATGTCTATCACCTCGTCTGTAGAACAAAAGAACGAGCATATTCAAAAGACACTAACCACTCAGCTCATCAGTCAGGGTTTTTATGAAACCATGGCCAATTCGCTTACCAAACCCGATTACAATAGTTTGTCTGAGCAAATAAATGACGCTGCTACGGTTACTATTTTAAACCCTCTCAGCCAAGACCTGTCGGTGCTGCGCCAATCGTTATTGTTTAGCGGATTGGAAACTATATTGTTTAATATCAACAGAAAAAATAAAGATTTAAAACTTTTTGAGTTTGGTAAAACCTATCACAAATACCAAGACAAATATCAAGAAGACAAACATTTAAGTCTTTTTGTTACGGGAAATAAAACAAAAGGCCGGTGGAATGTGCCCGAACAAAAATCCGATTTCTTTTACCTAAAAGGAGTGGCTATGAGTTTGTTAGAGAGGATTGGTGCCACAAGTTTAAAATCTAAACCCACAAAAAGCGATGTGTTTTCCGAAGGGATTAGCCTGAGTTTGGGTAAAATCAAATTGGTAGAATTGGGGCTTGTAAAAATAAATATTGTCAAAGAATTCGGCATCAAACAAGAAGTTCTGTATGCCGATTTTAATTGGGATAACATCCTTAAAATAGCGCAAAATAAAAATATAAGTGTGCAGGTGCCTTCTAAATTTCCGGAAGTTAAACGCGATTTAGCCTTGCTGATTGATGAAGAAGTGAACTTTTTAGATATTTACAATATGGCCAAGCAAACAGAGCGTCATTATTTAAAAGCAGTCGATTTGTTTGATGTGTACCAAGGCAAGAATCTGCCCGAAGCTAAAAAGTCATACGCCGTGAGCTTTGTATTGCAAGATGAAGCGCAAACACTGACCGAAAAGCAAATTGAAAATATTATGTCTAAATTGCAAAAAGCTTTCGAAAGTAAGTTGGGAGCCAGTTTAAGATAACAAATGTCACCCTGAGCGCAGTCGAAGGGTCTCTATAAAATGTATAAACGTTTAATCCGCCCCATATTATTCCTTTTCCCGCCGGAGTCTGTCCATCATTTTACTTTTGCCACACTCAAAATACTTTTTAAAATTCCCGGTATTTTTGGACTTGTTTCTATGTTATTTGCTGTGAAGGATGAAAAATTAAGACGTACCTTTTTTGGTCTAAATTTTAAAAACCCTGTGGGTTTGGCCGCCGGATTCGATAAAAATGCCGTTTTATACGACGAACTGTCGGCTTTTGGTTTCGGTTTTGTAGAAATTGGTACAGTTACACCCAAACCACAAGTTGGCAACCCCAAACCACGTTTGTTCAGATTGCAAAAAGACCAAGCCCTTATCAACCGTATGGGCTTTAATAACGATGGGGTAGAGGTTATTGCCAAACGCCTTAAAAAGCGCAAAACCCAAATCATTATTGGTGGCAATATCGGTAAAAACAAAACAACCCCTAATGAACAAGCTGTTGATGATTATCTTATTTGTTTTGAAAAACTGTTTGAGGTGGTCGATTATTTTGTGGTAAATGTCAGTTCACCCAACACACCCAATTTAAGGGCTTTGCAAGATAAAAAACCGCTGACACATATTTTACAATCGTTACAAAACGAAAACAATAAGAAAGAAAAAACAAAACCCATACTTTTAAAAATAGCCCCGGATTTAACAGATTCACAATTGTTAGATATCATTGATATTGTAAATGAGACTAAAATTGCGGGTGTCATAGCTACAAACACAACGCTTTCTAGAGAAGGTTTACTGTCAGACAGCAAAAAAGAAACAGGGGGCTTGAGTGGTAAACCTTTAACCAATCGCGCTACAGAAGTTATCAAATTTTTGTCAGAAAAATCAAATAATGCCTTTCCTATTATAGGCGTTGGTGGAATTCATTCGCCAAATGATGCGCAAGAAAAATTAGAGGCCGGTGCCGATTTAATCCAACTTTTTACAGGTTTTATTTACCAAGGCCCCGGCTTGGTAAATAAAATAAATAGCAGTCTTAACGAGGAGTGCTGATGGCTATCAGTACGACGTG
>CAZMBM010000026.1:0-21081 GCA_964564475.1 uncultured Flavobacteriaceae bacterium
CCCTTAACCGTAGGTTTTGGAGGGTCGGTAGGATTAGAAGGGCCAACAGTGGCCACAGGAGCCGCTTTGGGTTCTAACGTAGCACGCCTTTTTCATCTCAATCAAACAACGCGTAATTTATTGGTTGCCGCCGCCGCCGCCGGGGCCATGTCGTCTATTTTTAAAGCGCCAATCGCGGGAATTGTTTTTGCTGTGGAAATTTTTAGTCTGGATTTGACTTTGTTTTCAATGATACCGCTGTTAATAGCTTCTATAACAGCTATTTTAACATCTTATTTCTTTTTAGGTAACGATGTATTATTACATTTCCCTACAGAAAACGTCACTTTTAATCTTAATGATGCCGTTTTTTACGTTTTATTAGGAATTACATCGGCTACAACATCGCTTTACTTCAGCAAAACCTATTTTGGGATTAGTGCCTTTTTTGAAAAATTTGCCAGTCCGTACAAACGTTTACTGATTGGCGGATTACTAATTGGTGTAATCGTATATTTTGTACCTCCTCTTTTTGGCGAGGGCTACGAAACCATAAACCACATATTAAGAGGCCATGTAGAAAAAGTATTGGCTACTAATTATTTCGACATTGTAACCGATAATTCTTGGTTTCTTATCGCTTTTTTGGTAGGTCTCGTCACTTTTAAAGTGGTGGCCATGTCAATTACTTTTGGGGCCGGTGGTATTGGGGGGGTCTTTGCGCCCACTCTTTTTACAGGAAGTATTTCGGGGTTTGTTTTTGCCTATATAATGAATACTTCCGGTTTGTTTAATCACCAACTTTCTACCAGCAATTTTGCTTTAGTGGGCATGGCCGGACTGATGGCGGGTGTGCTTCAAGCCCCTTTAACAGCTATCTTTTTAATAGCAGAAATTACCAGTGGTTACGAATTATTTGTACCGCTTATGATTACGGCTTCTATCTCATTTTTAATTGTGAGACGCTATATTCCTTACAATATTTACGCCATGGAACTGGCTCAAAAAGGAGAACTAATTACTCACGATAAAGATAAAACCGTCCTTTCTATGATGGATTTAGACAAAATCATAGAAAAGAATTTTATCGCTGTAACACCCGATATGAAATTGGGCAAAATGCTTAAAAAAGCCGTGACACAATCTAATCGTAATATTTTTCCTGTAGTAGATGATGATGAAAAGTTTTTAGGAATTATTTTATTAGATGATATTAGAGATGTTATGTTTAACAGCAAGCTTTACAAGAAAACATACGTGTCTAATTACATGCATGGTGCGCCGGAGGTTATTTACTACGGCAAAGACAATATGAACGTTATTATGCGCAAGTTTCAGGACAGTAGTGCGTGGAATCTGCCCGTTGTCAAGGACGGCAAATATTACGGGTTTATCTCTAAGTCTAAATTGCTCACTGTTTACCGTAGAAAACTTATTGAGGTAACTTCTTAACTATCTTAACGACTTCTTTAAAAACGCCACGGCTTTATCCGGAAAATCCGTAAAAACACCATCGAGCCGGGCTTTGTTAAAACCTAAGTCGAGCAAATAATCAAAAGAGGGCAAACCCTCCAGTTGATCGACTCTAAAGGTATAGGCATGAACAACCATGCCTAATTCGTGTGCTTTTTTTACATAATCGTTAAACACTATTTTACCCGTTTTAGGGTCGGCGGTTTTTATAAGCTGTTTAAAATACGGCCCCATACCATCGGCATATTTGGCATAGGCTGCCAGCTTTGTGTTTTGTTCTTTAAATTCGGTTAATTGCACCAAAAACAATTCACTTTTTAAATCTTGACGGATGCGTTTTAATTCGGCCGCGTCAAAACATTGTAAAATACAATTGTCTTTTTTGGTGGTATAGCCGTAATCTGACAAAACTTTCAGTACTATTTTAGAAATATCTTTACCGCTGTCACGATGAAATTTTGGTGCTTTAATTTCGGGATAAATACCAATATTGTTACCGGTGCTTTTATTTAACCCTTGAATCATCTCTATTTCATCTTGTAAACTGTGGAGTTTAAAATGCGATTTCCCCACAGGAAAACGGCCTTTAAAAACAGCTTTACCTGTTTTGGTATCAAAACGTTCGGAGACATTGAGCTGTAGAAGTTCGTCATAGGTAAAATCTATGACGTAATATTTGCCATCTTCTCTTCTACGCGTTGGAAAAATTTTGGCTACATCGGTCACATCGTCTAAATAAATATCGTGAATAACTATGGGAATATCGTCTTTGCTCAACACCACATCTTGCTCTAAATAATCGGGGTGCATAGCATAAGCCATGGCCTTGGCTTCTAAGGTGTGTTCGGGCAAATAACCTGAAGCGCCACGATGTGCAATGACAATTTTTTTAGATTTCATAGGGCTTTGTTTTTCGATTTTTTTTTGACACGACATCAAAACCAAAGGTACTAACAGAATTTTAAAATAGTTCATAATTGATTATTGATTATTTTTTGTGTTTAACAATTTGTACCGTCCTTTTTCGTAAATAACAAAACGCACAGGCTGCTTCAGCTTGTCGTTATAATTTTCAATATATTTAATTAGTTGTTTCTGTGTGGCATTATTTAAATTTAAAGGTAAATGATAAGTGTTAATAGCCCAGTGATAAAAACTGATTATTTTTTCGTTTTCCGATAAATTAAACTGTGTGTTTAGTTGTTTATATACTTCAAACCGATAGGGTTTTAACGGCTTAAGAGAATTGTTTAAATCGGCTTTATTTACAATAGCAAATAAATACCTGTCGTTTCCTGTATATAATTTAAAGGCGGTATAATTGTGCCATAGACCCCAAATGTTGAGGGCGGGCAACAGCCAAACGAGTAAAATAATCCCTTTTAACAAAAGGCTTTTCTTTATTTCTCTAAAAGAAATTATAGTTGTATCTCCATAAAATAACAACCAAATAATCAGCAACATCGCTACATTCCAAGGATAAACAATTCCAAAATAATCAAACCCGTGAGGTGCCTGAAATATTATGATGAAAACATGTGTAAAAGTGCCCGCTATCAAAGCGTAATAGCGGTATTTCTTAAACAATAAACCGACACCTATACCTATTTCTATAATTGGAATAAGATACCCTACATAAGTGATTTTATAAATTATTGCGGGACGCAACCCCTCAAACCAAATGCCTAAAGTTTGGGCTATATCAAGAGGTAAAGTATTTCTAAAATATGGGTTTACCTTGTGTGCTCCGGCCCAAAAATAAATACCGGCCAAAAGTAATTGAAGCGCCCAAACGATTTTCTGCCGATTTTCTTTTTTTTCGTAACTCACAATAAAAAATATGAGTAAATACATATACACCCAGGGTTGCCAACGCATGTAATCTTGGCTTAAAAGTATTATACTCAATAAAATAATGAGACTATAAAGCTTAGAATTGTGCCAAAACACGCTCCCTGTTATGGCTAAAAGCAGCACCATAAAAGTAATAAGAGTTATAATTGTTCCCATTGCAGGCAGAACATCTAAGACTTTTATTACAGGAAAATCGTGTTGTAAAGTCCACACCTTAAAAGTCATGAGCAAACCCGTAAGCATAAAAACGGCTGTGACAATTTTTATAAGCTTAAGCCTATTTTTAAGGGCTAGGGTATTTAAATTTCTGAACATAAAGTAGGAGCGTTTTTACAGCTTAAAGATAAAACTTTTTGTAGTTTAGCCTCTCTAAAGAAAAAAAATGTTATGAAAACCCTCTTAAAATTTATTTTTATAGTTGACTTACTTTTATTTGTTTGGGGATTTTATACAAAATCTTCTTTAGAAAAAAAAGGTAATTTTTTTGTTGGTTGCGCTGTTTTAATAATGGCATTTATTGTTCTGCCTATGTTTATTTATATACGGGCTAAAGACCGCAAATTATCTGAATACTTGTTTCCAAAAGACCCTCCTAAACGCTCTAAAAAGTCTTAAGGTTTTAGTTTTCGTTGTTTTTCAAAAAATTTGAGGAGTAAATCGCTACATGCTTCCTTTAAAACGCCTGAAACAAGTTTTGTTTTGGGATGCAAAGGAACTTTATGTTTTTTAAACCCCCTGTTATCGTCAGACGCCCCGTAAATTATTTTACCTATCTGTGTCCAAAAACCAGCACCGGCACACATACAACAAGGCTCTAAGGTAACATACAGTGTGCATTTATTTAAATATTTACTACCTAAATAATTAGAGGCTGCCGTAAACACTTGCATTTCGGCATGGGCTGTTACATCTGTTAATGTTTGAGTTAAATTATGGCCGCGGGCTATAATGGTATTGTTACAGGTAATTACCGCACCTACCGGTACTTCATTTTTATCAAACGCTGTTTGAGCTTCACGTAAAGCCTGTTTCATAAAATAGGTATCGTCAAAAGGTTTTATCATAAAACAAAGATAGCCTAAAATGATAATTATCGTACTTTTGTAACGATGAAAACCGCCATTCTCAATCAGATTAACAGTCCTGCCGATTTAAGGAAAATCTCCAAAACCGATTTAACCCAATTGGCTAAAGAATTACGCCAATTTATTATTGATATAGTAGCCGTAAAGGAAGGCCATTTAGGAGCCAGTTTGGGTGTTGTAGAATTGACTATTGCCTTACATTACGTGTTTAACACACCTCATGATTTACTGGTTTGGGATGTAGGTCATCAAGCATACGGGCATAAAATACTCACCGGTCGCAGAGATGTTTTTTACACTAACAGACAGCTGGGTGGTTTAAGTGGGTTTCCAAAACGTGAAGAAAGTATTTTCGACACGTTTGGCGTAGGTCATGCCTCAACATCAATTTCAGCTACTTTGGGTATGGCTATTGCTTCATCACTTAAAGGCGACGCCGATAAACAACATATAGCCATTATTGGTGATGCCAGTATTGCCGGTGGTATGGCTTTTGAAGGCTTAAATCATGCCGGTGTTACCGACGCTAACCTTCTTATTATTTTGAACGATAATGCTATAGGTATTGACCCAAGTGTAGGGGCTTTAAAGAATTATTTAACTGCAATTAAAACCAATAAGAGAGTTAGAAAACACAACATCATTGAAGCCCTAAACTTTGATTATTCCGGACCAATAGACGGACACGATCTAGAAGCGCTAATAAACGAATTAGAGCGTTTAAAAAAAGTAAAAGGCCCCAAGTTTTTGCACGTGATAACCACAAAGGGCAAGGGCTTACAAAAAGCCGAACAAGACCAAATAACCTATCACGCCCCCGGTAAATTCAACACTATAACCGGCGAGCGTCTTAAAAACAAAGGTGTTGATTTGCCTTCTAAATATCAAGATGTTTTTGGCTTAACTTTGTTAGAGTTGGCTAAAAAAAACAAATCTATTGTAGGTATTACAGCGGCCATGCCCACCGGAACATCGTTAAAATATTTTTTAAAAGAAATCCCCGAAAGGGCATTTGATGTGGGTATAGCCGAACAACATGCCGTCACTTTAGCGGCCGGTATGGCTACTCAAGGGTTAATTGTTTACTGTGCTATTTATTCAACTTTTTTGCAACGGGCTTACGATCAAATAATTCACGATGTAGCCTTACAAAAATTACCTGTTGTATTTTGTATAGATCGTGCGGGAATTGTGGGTGAAGACGGCCCCACGCATCATGGGATGTTTGATTTGGCTTATTTAAACCTTATTCCAAATATCATCATTTTTGCCCCTCTTAACGCTATAGATTTACGCAATATGCTCTACACAGCACAGCTAGGACATTTAGATTTCCCTTTGGCTATCCGCTATCCGCGTGGGCACAGTAGTACTGAAAAATGGCAACAACCTTTTAAAAAAATAGCTGTCGGTAAGGGGGTTTGCCTTAAAAAAGGAACAGAATTGGCGGTTTTGAGTGTTGGAACAATAGGCTTGGAAGTTATTGAGGCCTTGTCGGATTTAGACATCAACACCCAACAAAAAGTAGCCCATTACGATCTGCGTTTTGTAAAACCCTTAGATACTCATTTGCTTTTAAATGTGTTTAAATCGTTTAAAAAAATAATTACCATTGAAGACGGTGTTTTAAAAGGCGGCTTTGGTCAAGCTGTTTTATCATTTGCCAATTCACAGAAATTTAATACAGATATTTGCTGTTTGGGTATCCCCGATACTTTTATAAGTCATGGGAAAGTGTCTGAACTTTACAAAAAAACAGGCCTTGACAAAAACACTATAAATCAAAAAATATTAGATAAACTGACATAAAAAAAGAGGCTGTGCAGCCTCTTTTTTTATGAGAAATAAAACCAATTTATTTAATAATTATTTTTTGTGAAGCATTCATTTTTTCTCCTTTTAAAGAGAGAATGTATATACCGCTATTTAATGACAAGTTAAGGGCTTCTTCACCACCGTTGACTAAATTTACAGATTTACTAAATACCAATCTGCCATTAATGTCGTAAACCGAAAGTTTGGTATTATCGGCATTTACACGTGAAAAGATATTAATCTGACCATCAGATACCGTTGGGTAAACCCTGATATCAGAATTTTTAACAGCCAATACATTATCTTTAACACTCAAAACCAAATCGGTTGAGGTAAATAAACCGCGGCCATGTGTAGCCGCTGCCATAGTATTGTCTGCTGCGCGATATTGCAACATATCTACACGTACATTACCCATACCTGCATTGGCTTTTACCCAGTTGGGCGTACCGGCGCTGATATCTGCCGTTTTCCAAACACCAACCTCGGTGGCCAAATAAACCTCGTTTCTGTTTAAGGGATTAAACATTGCCCAACGCACAGGCATATCGGGTAAATTACCCTCTTTTTCAGTCCAAGTAGCACCGGCGTCATTCGTATAAAAAACACTTACTACACCATAGTTTGACACCGTAACCAATAATTCATCATCACTGGCTCCCACTTCTATACAAGAAACCGAGCCTACCAAAGTTGGCGGCGTAATCATAGTAACCGTTTTATCAGGGGCTATTCTGGCTACCTCGCTATTGCGCGTTCCTACAAATAACTGCCTGTTAGAGGCGTTGTAAGGCGACACGCGAATATGTGATACGGTTGAACCAAAATCGGTTAGTAAAATATCGTCACGTGTGGCAGTGGTAGCTGTTCCGGTACCTTGATCACCGCCGTCTATATCTAAAACTATTTTTGAAATCGTTGTATCTGTTCCGGAAGTATTAGAATCATAAGAATATAATATATTGTTTTCATCATCATAATCCGCCGGATTGATAAAAGAACCGTTTTTTGTTTTAATTAAAGGAATAAAGTTATTGTGGGTATTAAAATCATGCAAATAATAACTATTTCCTGTTCTGGAAACAATAAAATACAAACCGCCATTAACATCTGTAAAGGTTTGGTCTATAAAACAAAAACCACCGTCGCCACCACTAAAATCTTGTGTGTCATCAATGCCGGCCGTATTAAAATATTGTGTGCCATTATCTTGCGTACCTCCTAAAAATCCGTTTGGAAAATTAGGTTCTATGGCTAGTGAGTAGAACTGGGTTACTATGTAGCCGTTATTTCGTGGTTTAATACCGTCGGTTACATTTTCTACATTTGATACATCGGGAATATAGTAAACACCCCCATCTGTACCCATAATGAGTTCATTGTTAAAGCCCGGCCTAAATACAAGAGCATGAAAATCGGCATGGGCATAGCTGACACTGTTATCTGCCAGATTAGACCAAGTGGATATTTTTTTATAAGACAGGCTATTATCCATTTTAAAGCTATTCACACCTCCCACAAAAAGGCCAAAGTTATTGGTGGGATCTACAGCCGCTATTAAATCGTACCATGCTTGTCCTCTGGTAAAATCTGTATTGGGTACAGTAGAATCGTTAGTGTCTGAAGGTTCACCGGCATCTATCCAAGACGTGCCGCCATCCAATGTAACCACAACGGCACCTAAGGCAGACCCATCTGTGATAAGTGCCCAAACCGTATTAGCGTCAGAAGGTGCTGTGGCAATTTCGACCCTACGGGGTGTGTTTATGGTTAAACCGGCATCTCCCGGTGTATAAACTTGAGTCCACGTTGTGCCATCTGTTGATTTCCAAACACCTCCCGTAGCATCACCTGCCCACAAAGTATTGTCGGCGGCAATTTCTAAATCACGGAAAGCTTCAGAACTCGCCACGGTAAAAGTAGCACCGCCATCTGCAGAACGCATCACTTCTGTGCCATCTGCGCTGTCTAAATCGCGAACGATAACGTATAATACTCCTGTACCATTCTCGTTTCTTACTATCATATCATAGACAAACTCATATTGAACGGTATTAGAGAGGTGGTTCCAAGTGGCGCCGCCGTTTGATGATTTCCAAATGCCGGCACCATTTACAGCATCCAGATTAAAATAACCTTCGCCTGTACCCACATAAAAATTTTGGGTATTTACAGGGTCGTAAGTCATGGCCGTTACAGCAAAATTAGCCATACTTTGGTTTGATTGTTGCCAAACCGATAGAGAATCCGTAATATCATTGTTGTACCAAATACCCCCCGAGACAGCTCCTGCCCATACTTTTTTAGCAGTCATATCGTTAGGATCAAACATGAGGGCACGTGTCCGTCCGGCTACTTGCAAGGGGCCTCGTGTTTCCCAATTTACGGTACTGGCCGTTTTATAAACCACTCCTTTTTTTGTATTGGTATTTAATATTTTTAACAAACGCTTACGTTCAGGGCGTCCTGTGTTAGGATCCATAGTCTGTAAAAAATCTTGTTCAAAAGCTAAGTCAGGTCGGTCTTGTTTGGGTATTTTTTTTAATTCTGATTTTGAAAGAATTTTTGTTTTTGAATAGGGACTGTTTTTAACATATTCTGCGTACTTTAATCTCAGTTTTTCTGTTTGGCTTGGTTTGTTTATTATAACAATTGCTGGTAAAACAAAGATGGCTGTTAGTAATAATAGTCGTACTTTTTTTATCATAATTAAGGTTTAAAATCATTAAGGCTCAAATATAATAAAAAAAGCTCTTGTTTACCTAAATAAACAAAAGCTTTAACTTTTAAGGGTTTATAAATTATTTTATAATTATTTTCTGACTGTAATTTAAATTATCGGCTTCCAGCTTTAAGACATAGACGCCTGCTTGTAAAGACACCCTAACAGGTGTTTCTGAACCCTGATTAAAATTAATTCCCTTACTAAACACGCGACGTCCCCTTAAATCGAAGATATTTAGTCTTGTTTTTCCCAAATTTACTCTTGGCATTATGGTGAAAACGCCATTGGAGACCGTAGGGTAAATCAAGACCGCCTTTCTAGCTTTTTCAAAACCATTAACCGCTAAGGTTCCCGATATAAATTTTCCTGTAAACAAACCCCGTCCGTAGGTTGAGGCCAATACGGTATTATCGGCCGTACGTAAATCGAAACTGGTTACTTTTGCATTTTGCATGCCATTTTGAGATTGCACCCAAGTAGGACTGGATGTTTTAAAACTGGCTGTACGCCAGACACCCAAATCGGTTCCCACAATAACTTCATCGTTATTTGAAGGGTTCATCATTACAGCTTTAATAGGTAAATCGGGTAAATCGCCTTCTTTACTGACCCAAGTCGCACCGCCATTTGTTGTAAACCACACACTGGTGACGCCGTAATTATGAAAAGTAACTATTATTTCGTTTTCATTAGCGCCAAAATCAATGGCCGAAACACTTCCTAAAAAACCCGGCCCTGTAATATCAGTCCAAGATGGTGAGTTGTTGGCGGTTGTTATTTTAAGCAATTTACCATTGTCTGTTCCTACAATTAATGTTGTTGAAGTTGTTGTATATGGCGATACTTTAAAAACGGTAGGTTGACCACTTAACAAGGCATCTGTAAAATCGGTTCTGGCCGCACCTGTTGTAATATTTGTATATCGGGTAATTTGGTTGGTTGAGCTCGAAGTTCCGTCAGCATACAAAATGTTTAAATTGTCGTCTAAGTCGGCAGGATTGATAAAAGTTCCTGTATTTTGGTCTTCCTGAATGATAATTTCTCCTCCTCCTGTATAGGGTAAAGGAAACAAACTAAAAGTATTATAAACATAAGACACAATAATATAAGCGCCGTTCTTATCAATAAATTCATAAGCCCCGTCGCCGCCAAAAATATCGGTAAAACCGTTTACACCCGTAGTGGCACTGCTCTTGTACAAAGAACCGTTATCTTGCGCCCCCGCCAACAGTATTTCTGATGAAGTACTTTGTCCTATGGCGCCTTTGTAAAATTGCGTTACATTATAATCTTTATTCCTAGCCATAATTGCCGATGGTGTTGTGAGGGCACCTGATAAAGAACTGGCGTAATAAACTCCTCCGTCATTTCCCAATAAAGCCATATTAGAGTTTGTAGGGTGAAATGTCAGCGCATGAAAATCGGCATGAACCAATGGCACACTGAGTGTGTTTAAATTTGCATTATTCGACCATTTAGTCATTTGCGTCCACGAAGAGCCGCCGTTTGACGACCTAAAAGTATCTATTCCACCCACATATACAATGGCGTCATTATTAGGGTCAACCTCTAACATTAAGTTGTAAAAGGCTTGCCCGTTGGTGAAATCATTTGCCGGAATACCCGTATCGGCGTCATTGGGCAGTGTTAGGTTTGTTGTTGAAGCAAAACTATTTGTGGTTTTAAAGAGTGTTATGGGTGTGCCGGACGTTGATAATTGGCCTAAAACATAAACTGTTCCGGCACTACTGCCAACAGCTATCTGGGTACGCTTACCGTTGGTAATGCTGT
Source organism: uncultured Flavobacteriaceae bacterium (assembly GCA_964564475.1). GTDB lineage: Bacteria > Bacteroidota > Bacteroidia > Flavobacteriales > Flavobacteriaceae > CG1-02-35-72. The sequence continues at coordinate 10,723 of CAZMBM010000026.1, forward strand.
GCATAACCGTAAAGGACGCGCCATTTGTAGATCTTAAAATAGTACCGCCTCCATCGCCAAAAATATTGTTTTTTGTAGCCACCCATATACTGTTATCGGCGGCTATCTCAATATCATTAACTTCGTAAGGACGCCCCGTTCCCGGAACCGTTATTCCTACTTTTGTCCAAGAGGCTCCATCATTGGTTGATTTATACAAGTCGTATTCAAAAGCGCCAATAAATGTGGGATCGACACCCGAAAAACTAAAACTATTGGCCCCAACAGCTGCAAAAATAACTGTTGAGCCCCCGTTATTCCAAGCTTTTATATCGTTGACATTGTATTGTCCCGGCACAATATATTGATTACTCCCGTTTATTGTTGTTACACCTGTAGAACCTCCAAAAACGTGAACCCAGTTAGCACCGCCATCGGCAGATTTCCAAATACCATTTCCCGTAACATCGCCTCCTACATAAGTTTCGCCGGTTGCCATATAAAATATTTGCGAATTGTTAGGGTCAACCGTTAGTGCTGTTACCGATACATTTTCTGAAATACCGCTGACACGTATCCACGAAGAATTGGCATTGGTAATATCATTATTTACCCATAAACCGCCACTTACACCCCCCGCAAAAACACGTTTATTTGTGGTATCGTTGGGGTCATATAAAATAGCTCTTGTTCTGCCGCCAATATTATTGGGACCGCGTTCTACCCAAGGATTGTTTGAAGCGTCTCCCGGAGCACGTTGTGCTTTCACTCTGTTTTTTAATTGTTCTTGTAAAGCGAACAATTTTTCGGGTGTGGGGCGTCCTAAAGCCGGATTTATCTCTAATAAATATTCGCGTTCCAAATATTTATTAGGTGGCATACCTTTATTTAAGCGTTCTTTTTTAGTTAGTTTTAAACTTTTTTTAATGGGGCTATGGGCTAAAAAATAAGCGTGTCGTTTGGTTAAATCACCAATGTTTTTAGAGTTGTTTATACCTATAAATCCCAGTATAAAAACAAATAAAATGAGTACAGAAATAAATAGTTTTGATTTCATAGAACTTTTATTTTGACAATTAGTTAGATTCAAATATATGAAATATAACTTCTTACACAAGTAATCCACAAATCTTTTTATGTAGCAACATCGCTTGACTATCAGACAAACTGGCAATATAGCCTGCTACAGATATAAGTGTTTGGTAGGGAGATTTTATATTTTCTTTAAAATAATCCGGCATCCGTTGTAGTAACAATTTATCGTAATTGGTTTCTTTTTTATTTAACCTGTTAATAGCGGCCTTGCTAAAACTATCCAATAAATCGGCTATGACACGATAGCCTGCTATTTCTTTTTCTAAAACCTCATTACTTTTGTAAATTTTAGCGATACTAATTTTTATGATGTCGTTTATTTGGGCTTCGTACTTACATTTATCTAACAAGGCATGGTCATATTTCCCTGTTAAAATATCTTGTTCATTTTCTAAAAATTGACGCGTGGCCTCTTCTATTAAAGCGCCTATAGACAATGCCCGTAAATAACTCAAACGACTGCTTTTATTTGGTAGCGCGTAATATTTTTTAGTATCGATGGTATCTCTGACAAGATTAATAAGATATTCTAAAGCGTATTCTTCTTCAATTAAACCGAGGTTTATACCATCTTCAAAATCGATGATGGTATAACAGATGTCATCGGCCGCCTCTACCAAAAAAGCCAAAGGATGACGGTGATATTTTGTGCTTGGATCTTCTTTAAAATCCATCCCTAAGTCAGAGGCCAATTCTTTAAAAAAGGGTAACTCAGACTGAAAAATACCATATTTTTTATCGGCCACATGAGTGCTTGGTTTTTTGGGCAATGATTCTTTGGGATACTTGATAAAAGTTCCTAAAGTAGCATACGATAACCTTAAGCCGCCTGCTCTACCTATAGAGCTTTGTGTCAAAATCTTAAACCCATTGGCATTGCCTTCAAAAGCTATTAAATCGTGCCATTCTTTATCAGATAAAAGTGTTTTATATTGTGTGCCCTTACCCGAACTAAAATAATCGCCAATGGCTTTTTCACCGGCATGGCCAAAAGGTGGATTACCAATGTCATGAGCCAAAGCCGCTGCCGCTACAGTTGCCCCAAAATCGTTTACCTTATAGCCCAATTGTTTTAATTCAGAATGTTTTTCTAACAATACTTTTCCCACACGCCTTCCTAATGACCGTGCCACAACACTCACTTCTAAACTATGAGTTAAACGCGTGTGCACAAAATCGGTTTTAGAAAGCGGGACGACTTGTGTTTTATCTTGAAGGCTTCTAAAAGCATTTGAAAACACGATACGATCGTAATCTACTTCAAATCCCAAACGTGTTTCATCTTGCTTTTTTCGCAAACGTGGTGAGGTGTCGCCAAAGCGTTTTAAAGAGAGGAGTTGTTCCCAGTTCATAGTGTCACTTTTAGCTTGCTAAGATACTTTTTTTCTCATTTATTTCACGTAACATTTAGTTAACTTAAGGTTGATAATGACTTAACTTCAAATTAACCCCCTATTTACATTGGCGTTGTTTATTTGCCTCATAAATTTTAACTAAACTTTAATTAATTCAAAAAATGAAAAAAACAATCTTTTTATTATTAATCGCTTCAAGTAGTTTACTGATGAGTTGTTCTGGTAACAGTTCGGCACCTATTATTGATGTGACACCTCCTGCTTCTACAAAAGAAGACGTTTCGGGTTTAATAAGTTCAAACACGACTTGGACAAGCGATAAAATTTGGATTCTTAACGGAAAAGTTGTTGTTGTTGAGGGCGTAACTTTAACCATTCAACCGGGAACAATTATAAAGGGAAAAGAGGGAACCGGTTCTTTGGCTTCGGCTCTTGTTATTGCCAGAGGGGCTAAATTAAATGCCGTAGGAACAGCGACTAATCCAATTATATTTACTTCAATTAACGATAACATCAAGTTAGGCGAAAAAGCGGGAACAAATTTAACTGTTGCCGATAACAGCCTTTGGGGTGGCGTTTTAATTTTAGGGCGTGCCAAAGGCTCTTTTAGCGGTGATGTGAGTGAATTTCAAATAGAAGGCATTCCGGCCAGTGATTCATTTGGTTTGTATGGCGGAAATGACGATACTGATAATTCGGGACACATTGAATATATTTCAATTCGTCACGGCGGTGCCGAAATTGGTGCCGGTAATGAAATCAACGGGTTAACTTTAGGAGCCGTCGGCTCGGGCACCATAATTAAAAATATTGAAATTGTAGCCAACCTTGATGATGGTATAGAGTTTTTTGGAGGTACCGTTCAATTAACAAATGTCCTTGTATGGGGTCAAGGTGATGACGGATTAGATATTGACCAAGGTTTTGGCGGCAGTATTACAAATGCCATAGTTATTGAAGGTAATACTTCTGACAGTGGTTTTGAGATTGATGGTGGTGAAGGCAGTTTTCAAAGAAGTTTTACAATTAGCAATGTAACTTTAAGAGGAAATCAAAATGCGCCGGGTGGTAAATATGCCGATTTTAGAGATGCCGCTCAAGGGTCTTTAAGTAATATTTACGCGTATGATTTTCAAACAACTTCTATTGTAAGGCTTAAAAAAGATGCCGATGCTCAAAACTATATAGACGGTAAACTTACATTTTCTGATTGGCAAATAGTATTGCCGACAGGGGTTCAAATAAAAGATATTTTTCAAGATCGTTCTCCGTCGGGCTTGGCTCCTAATTTTTGGAGTGATGCCAGTGCTTGGGCAACAAGTGTTACGGCCGGTAGTCAAACCGTTGGTGCAGATACCTCTGTTTTCAGTTGGACGTTTGCAGCAAGCAAAAATGCTTTCTAAGTCAAAATAATCTCTAAACTTGGAATTGCTCGCTCTTTTAAAGGGGCGAGCAATTTGTATATATAATTAAATAAAAAAAATGCTAAAAATAATTAAATTAACAATAGTCACTCTCTTTATTTCCGGAGTGTCTTTTGCGCAAACAGGAACCATTACAGGTAAAGTTTTTGATGCTGAAACGAACGAAACACTTCCTTTTGCCAGTGTTATCATTAAAGATTCAGACAAAGGTGTAACGACCGATTTTGAAGGGAATTATACCATTAATGTCAAAGAAGGAACTTATACATTAGAATTTTCATTCTTGGGGTATGACACCAAAATCATCACAAATATAATTGTAAAAGGTGATGCAGTTGTTAACTTAGATGTCATTTTAAAAGCTGCCGGTATAAGTTTTGATACCATTGTAATAACAGCCAGTACTGCCAGAAATACCGAATCGGCTATTTTAAATGTCCAAAAAAAGTCAGTCAATTTAATGGATGGGATTTCGGCGCAAACATTTAGAAAATTATCTGTGAGCAATGTGGCAAATGCCGTAAAAAATGTTCCCGGAGTCTCTGTTCAAGACTCTAAATATGTTTATGTCAGGGGCTTGGGCGACCGTTATACAAAATCTATTTTGAATGGTGTTGACATTCCCGGGCTAGATCCCGATAGGAATACGGTTCAATTAGATGTCTTTCCAACCAATATTATTGACAATATTCAGATATTAAAATCGGCTACCGCTAATGTTGCAGCCGATTTTACAGGAGGCATGGTAAATATTATCACTAAGGATTTTCCAAGTAAAAAAAGTTCTACTTTGAGTATTGGCGGGGCTTATAACCCTGACATGCATTTTAATCAAAATTATTTACAATATCAAGGATCATCTACAGACTTTTTGGGTTTTGATAACGGTAAAAGAAATTTGCCTATTTCTAGAAATCAATTTATTCCGGGGGCTTTTTCAAGAAACCCGGCATTGACCACAATTACAAAAACATTTGATCCTAACTTAAAAGCGCAAAAGGCCACAAGTGGCATGGATTTTAATTTAGCCTTTACAACGGGCAATCAATACACTGTGGGTCATGACAATAAACTGGGCTATATGGCCGCTGTCTCTTACAGAAATAAAACCACTTTTTACAAAGATTATGAGCGGGGATTTTACAGAACATTTGCCGATAAAACGGTTTATAACCTCGACTTGGCTGAGAATCAGATTGGCGATTTGGGCATAAACGAAGTTTTACTTAGCGGACTGGCCGGTATTACATTTAAATCAGACCGAAACAAATACAAACTGACCTTGATGCACATTCAAAATGGTGAATCAAATGCGGGTTTCTTTAAACAAACAAAAAACTTTGCCGATCAGGTGACTATTTATAAAGATAACTTACAGTACACGCAACGTTCTATTTCGAATGTCATGTTAACAGGTAAACACTCTAATGAAGATGCCCGTTTTATTGTAGAGTGGACACTGTCGCCAACCTATTCTTTTATTGCGGACAAAGATGTGAGGGTAACACCTTTTCAGTTTGACGAAGCGTCAGGAAACCTTTCAATCAGACCGAGTTCGGCAGGCTCTCCACGCAGAATATGGCGAACACTCGACGAAATAGATGCCGTGTCTAAAATTGATTTTACTCTGAAGCATAAATTGTTTTCTAACGATGCCAAATTGTTATTTGGGGGTGGTTATACCTATAAAAAACGTAATTTTAGCATAGACGATTATTTTATTTTGATAAGAGGATCTGCCGGCGAATCACTTAATGGGAATGCCGATCAGCTTTTAGCCGATGCCAATATTTACGATGCCAATACCGGCTTGGGTTCTTATGTTCAAGGAAATTATGAACCGGCCAATACATACACCTCGTATAACAACAATATTTCGGCTTACGTATCAGAATCTATGACCTTATTCGACAAGCTCAAAGCTATAGTCGGTTTAAGGATAGAAAAATTTACCCAATTTTATACGGGGCAAAACAACAGTGGCACAACGGTATTTAATAACATTATGACCATTGATAAATTTGATTTATTCCCTTCGGCCAATTTTATCTACGGCTTAAACGACCAAACCAATTTAAGAGCGTCATTCTCACGTACTGTTGCACGTCCTTCATTTAAAGAAGCCTCAATCACCCAAATATTTGACCCTCTTACCAATTTAACTTTTAATGGCAATATAAATTTACAGCCTTCATATATTAATAATTTTGACATACGGCTTGAAAAATTTGGCGAAAAAGCCCAACTAGTTGCTGTTTCGGCCTTTTATAAAACCTTTCAAAGTCCTATAGAGTTGACCTTTTTTAGTGCTTCATCTCCCGATAATTTACAACCGCGTAATATTGGGTTTGCTCAAGTATATGGATTGGAATTTGATCTCAGAAAAAATTTAGCCTCTTTGGGCGATTTGTTTGAAAATTTTAGCATAAATGTTAATGCTTCCTTTATTGAATCGCGACAAGAAATGGATAAAACTAAAAACGGTGAATACGAATCAAAACTCTTGAATTTGCGTGAGGGTGAAACCATGTCAGACAAACGCAGTTTACAAGGTCAATCGCCTTATTTAATCAATGCAGGTATCAATTATAATAATCCCGATAAGGGGTGGCAAACAGGCCTGTTTTACAATGTTCAAGGAAAATCTTTGGAAGTTGTTGGGATAGGTGCTGTGCCCGATGTATATACCATGCCTTTTAACAGTTTAAATTTTACCTTTAGCAAAATTCTTGATGTTGAACAAAAGTCTCGTTTTAACTTTAAAATAGAAAATTTGTTAAATGACACAATAGAAAGTCATTATCAGTCGTTTAGAGCTGTTGATAAAATATATTTAAAGAAAAAATTGGGGATGACTTTTTCTTTTGGCTACAGTTATAAGTTTTAATTAAAATCGACAATAAAAAAAGAGCGCTTTTAAGCGCTCTTTTTTTATCAGGTATTATTAATCCCTTATAGCCATTGATGATTTACTCGTCCAGTGGTTGGCTTTTACTATTTTATTGTTTAAATAATCAAGTTCTTCTAAGGTATTTCCTGTTTTAAAAATCCATTTACCTGTTTTTTTTCCTTTTTTGTAGTAACCCACTACTACTTTTTCGCCCTGCAAATTGTATTGAATCCATTTGCCATGACGTTTGTTGTTTCTAAAAAAGCCCTGTTGCGAAATATTTCCGTTATTGTAATAATAAGTGGCCTCTATCAGCTTACCCGATTTTACATATTTAACTTTTTCTTTTTTGTCTTGTGCAAAAGTCAAGCTCACACACAACATCACTAAAACTAGGACTATTCTTTTCATAACAATAACTTTTTTGTCTTTTAACAGCACTAAGTTACTACATATTTTTGAATTTAGACACATTTAGTTAACTTTTTCTTAACGTTAAGTTAACATTAAATTTATATTTAGCTTATTGTCAGGATTTTAATGATTTTTTTAATATTCCCTTATTGCTCTATACAGCGGTGTTTTATCATACAAAATTGAATTTTATGACGTTTTGATAAATTTTTAAATATCCTTCAGGCAATAAAAAACCCACCGCCAAAGGGCGATGGGTTAAAAAATATGAGGAGGTTTTTTAACTTAAGAACCGCACATTAAACAATCATCGGGGTCTGCCTCTTTAGATTGAATAATCATGGCTTTTAATTCATCTTCGGTTAAGGGTTTTTCTTCTTCTTTTTTGACATTAGAAACCGTGTATTGTTTGGCATTTACAGCCGATTTTGTTCTGAGGTAATACATCCCTGTTTTTAATCCCGATTTCCAAGCGTAAAAATGCATAGAAGTCAGTTTACCATAATCGGGGTCTTTCATAAACAGGTTGAGCGACTGCGATTGGTCTATAAAATAACCCCGTTGACGGGCCATATCCAGGATGTCTTTCATGCTCATTTCCCAAACGGTTTTGTAAAGTTCTTTTAAATCGGTCGGAATTTTATCAATGCCTTGAATAGAGCCATTAGCCCGCATAATATCCTCTTTCATTTGATCATCCCACAAATTGAGATTAACCAAATCTTCCAGCAAATGCTTGTTTACCACAATAAATTCGCCCGACAAAACACGACGCGAATAAATATTTGAGGTATAAGGTTCAAAAGCTTCGTTATTGCCCAATATTTGTGACGTAGAAGCCGTAGGCATAGGCGCAACCAAAAGTGAATTGCGCACACCGTGTTTGGCAATTTTTTTCTTTAATTTCTGCCAGTCCCAATTACCACTGAGGTCTTCATCTTTAACATGCCACATATTGTACTGTAAAATACCCTCTGATACAGGCGAACCTTTGTAGCTTGAATAAGGTTCTTTTAGCTTGGCTATTTCCATAGAAGCTGTAAGGGCGGCATAATAAATGGTTTCGAAAATATCCTGATTCAGTTGTTTGGCTTCGTCGCTTGTGAAAGGCAAACGCAGTAAAATAAAAGCATCGGCCAATCCTTGAATACCTATTCCCACAGGACGGTGACGCATATTAGAATTTTCGGCTTCCACAACGGGATAATAATTTTGGTCGATAACCGTATCCAAATTTTTTGTCACTTTTTTAGTGACGTCAAATAGTTTTTTGTGATTAAAAAACTTGGCGCCGTCTTCTTTTTCGGTCACAAACATCGGCAAAGCAATAGAGGCTAAATTACAAACCGCTACCTCATCTTCTGCGGTGTACTCCATAATTTCTGTACACAAATTTGACGAACGAATGGTTCCTAAATTTTTCTGATTGGATTTTCTATTGGCCGCATCTTTATACAGCATATAAGGGTTACCTGTTTCTATTTGCGCTTCGAGTATTTTTTCCCACAGTTCGCGCGCTCTAATGGTTTTACGGCCTTTGCCTACTTTTTCGTACCCTTCGTACAATTTTTCAAACTCATCGCCGTAAGTGTCAAATAAATGGGGACATTCATTCGGACACATCAAAGTCCATGGGCCGTCTTCTTCTACGCGTTTCATAAACAAATCGGGCAGCCACATCGCATAAAACAAATCGCGGGCACGCATTTCTTCTTTTCCCGTATTTTTTTTGAGGTCTAAAAATTCGAAAATATCGGCATGCCAAGGCTCTAAATACAAGGCAAAAGAGCCTTTTCGTTTACCGCCCCCTTGATCTACATAACGCGCCGTATCGTTAAAAACTTTTAACATGGGCACAATACCGTTTGACGTCCCGTTGGTCCCGCGAATATACGATCCCGTAGCACGGATATTGTGAATAGACAAGCCCACCCCTCCGGCCGATTGCGATATCTTAGCCGTCTGTTTTAAAGTATCGTAAATACCCTCAATACTGTCGTCTTGCATCTGTAATAAAAAGCACGACGACATTTGGGGTTTGGGTGTCCCGGCATTGAACAATGTAGGTGTGGCATGGGTAAAATAGCGTTTAGACATCAACTCATAGGTTTCTATAGCCGCATCTAAATCGGTTTTATGAATGCCGATAGACACACGCATCAACATGTGTTGCGGGCGTTCTACAATTTGACCGTTTAATTTTAAAAGGTAAGAGCGTTCAAGGGTTTTAAATCCGAAAAAATCGTAACCAAAATCGCGGTTGTAAATAATGGTCGAATCTAATTTTTCGGCATTGTCTTTTATTATTTTGTACACATCATCGGCCAAAAGCGGGGCTTTTTTACCGGTTCTGGGGTTGACATAAGTGTACAAATCGTCCATTGTTTCGCTAAACGATTTTTTGGTGTTCTTATGCAAATTAGAAACCGCTATCCGCGCAGCCAGTTTGGCGTAATCGGGATGCGTGGTGGTCATTGTGGCTGCAATCTCGGCGGCTAAATTATCCAGTTCAGACGTGCTAACGCCTTCGTATAAACCTTCAATCACACGCATGGCGACTTTAACGGGGTCGACCAATTTGTTTAAACCGTAGCACAATTTTTTTACCCGCGAGGTAATTTTATCAAACATTACGGGTTCTTTCTTGCCGTTTCTTTTTATGACATACATAGGTTAGTTAGTGGTTATATGTTATTGTTATTACCTTTATTATAAAGGTGTTTTTTAATAGTTCTCGATACTATTTTTCTTCGAAAAATAACGCGAACTGACGATACTAGAATCTAAAAATCGGCATCAAAACTAATACTGCCCGTGCCGCCTGATTTTACACCGGCTTTTTGATATTCTGACACACGTTTTTCAAAGAAATTGGTTTTGCCCTCTAGCGAAATAAGCTCCATAAAATCAAACGGATTTTTAGACCCAAACACTTTATCGCAACCAAAATCTATCAGTAACCTATCGGTTACAAATTCTAAATATTGCGTCATCATTTTTGAGTTCATCCCGATAAGACTTACCGGTAACGATTCGGTAATAAAAACACGTTCAATATCCAGAGCGTTTGTCAATATTTCGGTAATACGTTTTTTAGGGACTTTGTTAACAACATGATTGTTGTGCAAATACACCGCAAAATCTGAGTGCATGCCTTCGTCGCGCGAAATCAATTCGTTAGAAAATGTTAAACCCGGCATCA
>CAZMBM010000027.1:0-20930 GCA_964564475.1 uncultured Flavobacteriaceae bacterium
CACGCGGCGCATGGTACTGGCGATAATTCAATTTACAAAGCGTTAAAAGACATTAAATGGATAGAAAATTATGAATTTCCAAAGTTGTCTGAAACCTTGGGCAAAGTAAAAATGACGGTCACGCAAATAAATGCCGGTAGGCAACACAATGTTATTCCAGCCACATGTCATTTTGTGGTCGATATACGGGTTACAGATGCTTACAGCAATCAAGAAGTACTCGCCATTGTGAAAAATAACTTAAAATCTGAAGTAAAACCGCGCTCATTGCATTTAAACGCCTCGTCTATTTCAATAAAACATCCGCTTGTACAGGCGGGTATTAAGTTGGGACGCAAAACCTATGGTTCGCCAACCCTGTCAGATCAGTCTGTTTTAAGTTGCCCGTCTTTAAAGTTGGGCCCCGGCGACAGTTTGCGTTCGCACACAGCCGATGAATTTATTTACATCAAAGAAATAGAAGAAGGCATAGCCTCATATATAAAAATGTTAGAAGAAATAGTATAAAATTGTCATATTGAGCGAAGTCGAAATATCGCCATTAAAAATGAGATTCTTCACTTCGTTCAGAATGACATCACACTAAAAACAAAAAATTATGAAACTCTGGGACAAAGGTTTTTCAACCGATAAAAAAATAGATTTATTTACCGTTGGTAACGATAGAGAATTGGATTTAATTTTAGCAAAATACGACGTTATGGGCAATGTGGCTCATGCCCAAATGCTCCATAAAATTGGTTTGCTTAGCGCCGATGAATTAGTTGCTTTAGAAACAGAATTGGCGGTTATTTTAAAAACCATTGAAGACGGCACTTTTACAATTGAAGATACTTTTGAGGATGTCCATTCTAAAATAGAGTATTTGCTTACTGAAAAGTTAAGAGATACGGGTAAAAAAATCCATACGGCACGGTCTAGAAACGATCAGGTTTTGGTAGATGTACACTTATACGTTAAGGACGCATTGAATGAAATCCAAACAGAAGTAGGTGACTTATTTAATTTGCTGATTTCTTTGGCCGAGCAGTATAAAGATGTTTTACTGCCGGGTTATACCCATTTGCAAATTGCTATGCCCTCGTCGTTCGGATTGTGGTTTTCGGCTTATGCCGAAACCTTGATAGACGACTTGTATTTTATAAAGGCCGCTTATAAAATGGCCGACCAGAATCCGTTGGGTTCGGCGGCGGGTTACGGCAGCTCTTTTAAAATAGACAGAGCATTTACTACCAAAGCCCTGGATTTTGAGACCTTAAAATACAATGCGGTGGCCGCCCAAATGAGTCGGGGGAAACTCGAAAAAGGCGTCGCTTTTGCCCTGAGTACCGTGGCAAGTACTTTGTCTAAAATGAGTATGGATGTTTGTCTGTATATGAGTCAGAATTTTGGTTTTATTGCTTTCCCTGATGAATTAACCACGGGCTCTAGTATTATGCCCCATAAAAAGAACCCCGATGTGTTCGAACTCATTCGCGGAAAGTGTAACAAATTGCAAGCCTTGCCTTATGAATTCACCTTAATTACAAGCAATTTACCCAGTGGCTACCACCGCGATTTACAATTGCTTAAAGAAGGGCTTATTCCGGCGTTTTCTACCTTAAAATCGTGTTTAGAAATGTTGACTTATTCGTTAAAAAACATCCGAGTAAACACAAGTATTTTAGAAGACGAAAAATACAATTATTTGTTTAGCGTAGAGGAAGTTAATAAATTAGTAAAGAGCGGGTTGCCTTTTAGAGAGGCCTATAAAATTGTAGGAAAAAACATCCAAGAAGGTACTTTTAAACCCGATAAAAAAGTGATCCATACACACCTAGGCAGCTTGGGTAATTTGTGCTTAGGTGAAATAGTTGAAAAGAAAAATAAGATTTAGTTTTTGGTTAGTTTTTTATTCAGGGTTTCACTTTAAGTGAAGCCCTGAATAACTTATTGATACGATGACTCAAAAGTCATCGTATCAATTATAAATAATAAGTTTAATCCTCCTTCGCGTTCCGCTTCGGCGGACGAGAAGATTTGGTTTAACCTGCCTTGGCGGTAGGCAGGCTTGCGTTGAGGTAGTTTATTTTTACAGTTAATCACATGCCTTCCAAATAACTTCATTGGGCGTGGGTGCTGTTATTGATATATTTTCTTTTGAAACAGGATGGATATATGCAATTTTACGGGCATGAAGGTGAATGCCGCCATCTTTATTACTGCGGTCAAAACCGTATTTTAAGTCGCCTTTAATGGGGCAGCCAATAGCCGCCAATTGGGCTCTTATTTGATGATGACGCCCGGTTTCTAAATTGACTTCCAGTAAATGATAATTGTCGAGAGATTTTATTAATTTATAATGTAAAACAGCTTTTTTACTCCCCTCAGCTTCGGTTTTAAAAACGGTCGATTTATTGTTTTTGGGATTCTTTTTAAGGTAATTAACCAGTGTGTCGGTGTCTTTTGGCGGCTTTTTTTTAACCACTGCCCAATAAGTTTTTGTTACTTTTTTTTCGCGTAACATTTTGTTAAAGCGTTCTAAAGCCTTTGAGGTTTTTGCAAAAACAACAATGCCGCTAGTGGGGCGGTCTAATCTGTGAACTACGCCTAAAAAAACATTTCCCGGTTTATTGTACTTTATTTTTATATAAGCTTTTACGATATCACTTAAAGGTGTGTCGCCGGTTTTGTCGCCCTGTACAATGTCACCTGTTTGTTTGTTGATGATAATAAGGTGATTGTCTTCAAAAAGAACTTGTAGATTTTGTGGTGTAGAGGCCATTTATCGGTATTCTGAAACTTCTTGGTTCAAGGAATCTATGTAGTCTAACAATTCTTCTTTACCGGCTTTAACGGTAGCCGATGTGACAAAATATTGGGGCATATTTTCCCACACCGTTTGCGTCATTGTTTTGTTGTAGACGTTGATATTTTTATTGAGTTGAGAGGCTTTAACTTTATCAGATTTTGTAAAAATAATACAAAAAGGCATGTCATTTTCACCTAAAAAACGCATAAATTCTAAGTCTATTTTTTGAGGACTGTGTCTGGAATCTATCAAAACAAATGTGCATACCAGTTGTTGCCTTTTCTTAAAGTAGTCTCGTATAAATTTCTGAAAAACCTGTCGTTTAGATTTAGACACTTGGGCATAACCGTAACCGGGTAAATCGACCAAAAACCATGAGTCGTTTATTTTAAAATGATTGATAAGTTGGGTTTTACCGGGTTTCCCCGATGTCTTGGCCAAATTTTTATTGTTGACCAACATGTTTATTAAAGACGATTTACCTACATTAGACCGGCCGATAAAAGCATATTCGGGAAGCTGTTCTTTTGGACATTTAGAAACATCGGTATTACTAATTATAAATTCGGCCGATTTAATTTTCATAGCTAAAGCTTACGTTCTTTGAGCCACTCCAAAAGAATTTTATTGAATTCGTCAGGGCGTTCCATCATAGGCGCATGGCCACATTTATCAACCCAGTACAAATCTGAATTAGGAAAGAGATTGTTAAATTCAACAGCCACGTTGGGTGGTGTTACCTTATCGTTTTTACCCCAAATGAGGCATACAGGCATAGTCATATCGGGCAAATCGGCAGACATATTATGACGAATAGCACTTTTGGCTATGGCCAAAGTTTTAATGAGCTTTAAACGGTTGTTTACCGTTGCAAAAACCTCGTCAACCACTTCTTTTGTCGCCACTTTAGGGTCGTAAAAAACCTCTTCGGCTTTGGATTTTATATAGTCGTAGTTACCGCGCTTAGGATAACTTTCTCCCATAGAATTTTCGTATAAGCCGGAACTGCCTGTTAAGACCATTGCTTTGACTTTTTCGGGAAAATTTTTCGTAAAATAAAGGGCGATATGCCCTCCTAATGAATTGCCGAGTAAAATAGCCTTATCAATATTTTTAAATTCCATAAAATTTTTAACAAAAAGGGCAAAATTTTTAACGTTGGTTTTTAAAAGGGGGAGCGTGTATAAAGGAATCTCGGGAATCAAGACTTTAAAGCCGTTTTTTGGGAAAAAATCAAAAACGCCATTAAAATTACTCAAAGAGCCCATAATGCCATGAAGTACAATTATAGGAGTGCCTTCACCTGCCTCAATATAATTAAAAGTAGCTTCTTTTTTAAGAATGTATTTCATTAGGGTAATGACTAATTTTTATAGCGAGATACAAAGATACTTAATTTCAATAAATGCGTGTGATTTCTAGTTAAATTATTATGAATTCAAAACGATTGTTTTATTAAAAATTATAAGTGTTTAAAAATCAAATTCCTCCATTTTTATAGCTTGTTAATAAAAAAAATTGTAACAAAGTGGTAAAATGTGGTAAAAAGTGGGAAAAAACTGTATATTTGTTTTTAAATTCTTTTGAGATTTGATTAATTTAATTGGGACATACGAGTGTAAATCTGATGCTAAAGGAAGATTGATGTTGCCTAATGTGTTAAAGAAACAAATGGCTGCCGTTCTTGCAGATGGTTTTGTTTTAAAAAGGTCTGTTTTTCAGCCCTGTTTAGAGCTGTATCCCATTCAAGAGTGGAACGCCATGATGGCGAAGGTAAATAAACTCAACAGATTTGTTAAGAAAAACAATGACTTTATCAGGTTGTTTACAGCGGGTGTTAAGATGCTTGAGTTAGATGTCACAGGGCGTTTGTTAATACCAAAAGATTTGTATGCTTTTGCGGGTATATCAAAAGAAGTTGTACTGTCGTCAGCTGTAAATATTATAGAAATTTGGGATAAAGAAAAATATGAGTTGGCTATCAATGATGCCGCAGTAGATTTTCCTGTTTTGGCAGAAGAAGTAATGGGTAATTCGACAACTGCTGAAGATGGTATATCATAATCCTGTCTTGTTAAATGAGAGTGTAGATGGCTTAGAGATAGACCCAAATGGCATATATGTAGATGTTACTTTTGGAGGAGGAGGTCATTCAAAGGAAATATTAAAAAGGTTGAAAACAGGAGGTCGTTTGTATGCCTTTGATCAAGATGAAGAGGCATTATTAAACAAAATTGCAGATGATAGATTCGAACTAATACACGGGAATTTTAAATATATAAAACGTTTTTTGAGGATATATGGGGTAACTAAAGTAAATGGAATTTTAGCCGACTTGGGCGTGTCATCTCATCAATTTGATGTGGCAACGCGTGGTTTTTCAACCCGTTTTGATGCCTTATTAGATATGCGTATGGACGCAAACAGTTCGCTTACGGCTTATGATATCATAAATACCTATGATGAAGAAGCTTTACAGAATTTACTTTTTAATTATGGTGAGTTAAGAAATGCAAGAGCCTTAGCTAAGACTATTGTTGAAGCAAGAGATATTGAACCTATTAAAACAAGTTTTCAGTTAAAGGAAATATTAAAAAGATTTTTACCGAATAACAAAGCACATAAAATTATGGCTCAGATTTTTCAGGCCATAAGAATAGAGGTCAATCAGGAGTTAGAAGTTTTGGAAGAGTTTTTACTTCAAACGCCTGACTTGCTCATCAGTGGCGGTAAGTTAAGTGTTATATCCTACCATTCTCTTGAAGACAGGCTGGTCAAACGGTTTTTTAAAAATGGTGTTTTTAGTGACGAACCAAAAAAAGATTTTTTTGGCAATATCGATACACCCTTTAACAAACCTGAAAAATTAATAGTACCATCGGCAACAGAAATAAAATTAAATAACCGCGCACGCAGTGCTAAATTGCGAGTGGTTTCAAAAAAATAATGGCAGAAGAAAAGGGCAAAATATATAAATTTTTAAAAGGAAGTTTTCTTACGGAAGATAATGCTCAAAAGAATTGGGTATTTATCATCTATTTGGCTTTTCTGGCCTTAATTATGATTGCCAGTTCGCACAGTATCGATAAAAAAGTACAAGAGATAAGTCATTTAAATAGGAAAAACAAAGAATTAAGATCGGCTTTTGTGGCCAATAGGTCGGAGTTGATGAATCTAAAAATGGAATCATCAATCACTAAAACATTGGCTAAAAAAGGATTAAGACCTCCTAATAAACCCCCTTATAAAATCAAAGTGACTATAGAAAAGTAATGGCTGTAACAAAACAAAACATATTAAACAGGTTTTATCTGGTATCGGGAATGATGCTCGTTTTTGTTATGGCCATTATCTTTAAAATTACAGAAATTCAGTGGCTTGAAGGGACTGCTTATCGTGAAGAAGCGGTAGAGAATACGGTACGACAGTTTGATATTCCGGCCAACAGGGGTAACGTTTATACAGCCGACGGTAGTTTGTTGGCCACGTCTGTGCCTAAATACGACATCAGAATGGATGTTGTTACGGTGCCTAAAAAAATATTTGACCGAGATATACGTCAATTGGCAAGGTCATTATCAAAGATGTTTAAAAAAACGCCTTTGTATTATGAAGATTACTTGAGAAATGCACGAAAACAAAACAACAAATACCTTTTTATTGCTCGAAATCTAGATTACAAGCAGTACAAAAAAGTAAAGAATTTTCCTATTTTAAGACTGGGCGCATATAGAGGCGGACTGATTGTAAACCAACGTACAGTCAGAGGCCATCCCTTAGGAAAAATTGCCGTTAGAACTATTGGTTATGACGACAGTCGCGGTACAGCAGGATTAGAGGGGAGTTTTAGTGCTTACTTAAAAGGAAAACAAGGTCATCATCTCAAACAAAAAATTGCTAAAGGACAATGGAAACCTCTAAATGATGACAATGAAATAGACCCAATTGACGGCCTTGATGTGATTACCAC
This sequence comes from uncultured Flavobacteriaceae bacterium, assembly GCA_964564475.1. Lineage (GTDB taxonomy): Bacteria > Bacteroidota > Bacteroidia > Flavobacteriales > Flavobacteriaceae > CG1-02-35-72. The sequence continues at coordinate 6,762 of CAZMBM010000027.1, forward strand.
TATAGATTTAAACATTCAAGATATAGCACACCATGCCTTATTAGAACAACTCGAAAAATTTGAAGCAGACCACGGTAGTGTGGTTGTGATGGATGTGAAAACAGGCGAAATTAAAGCCATATCTAATTTGGCACGAACCTCTAAAGGAACCTATTTCGAAAAACGGAACTATGCGGTTTACGAAGCGCATGAGCCGGGTTCGACCTTTAAGCTTATGAGTATGATTAGGGCTTTGGAAGATAAAGTTATAGACACTTCTACAATTATAGATACCAAAAACGGTATCCTAAAAATATACGGTAAAAAAATACGCGATTCACATCGTGGTGGCTATGGCAAGATAACTGCCGCACAGGTGTTAGAATTGTCATCAAACGTGGGGATGGCTAAAATTATTTACGATAACTATAAAAACAATCCACAAAAATTTGTCGATGGTTTATATGCTATGCACGTGGGCGAAAAGTTGAACATACCCATTAAAGGCGAAGGAAACCCGAAAATTCCGAACCCCAAAAATAAAAAAGAGTGGAACGGCTTATCTTTACCTTGGATGGCCTGGGGTTATGGCGTTAAGTTTACGCCTCTTCAAATACTTACTTTTTACAATGCCATAGCCAATAATGGCAAAATGATGAAACCCCAATTTGTAAAAGAGATAAGGAAACAAGATAGAGTCATAAAAAAGTTTTTGCCAATTGTGATTGATGCTAAAGTCTGCTCGCAAAATACCATAAATAAAGTTAAAGTGCTCATGGAAAATGTGGTTAAAAAAGGCACAGCTACGAATATTTACACACCTCATTTTGCTATGGCCGGTAAAACAGGCACCTGTCAAACCGATTATTGGAAAGGTGGCGAAACACAATACATATCTTCCTTTGCAGGTTATTTTCCCGCAGACAATCCGAAGTATTCCTGTATAGTTGTTATCCATAAACCCAATAAAAAAATAGGTTATTACGGCGCTACGGTTGCGGCGCCTGCCTTCAAAAAAATTGCTCAAAAAATCTATACAAATACACCTATACGAAAACATATCAATCAGTTTGAAAAGGCTTACAAGGTTTTAGAAAAGCAACTGACAAAAACCTCAAAAAGAAAAATTAAAAATTATAAATACGTGCCAAATGTTACAAAAATGGTTGGTATGGACGCCGTGGCGCTATTAGAAAATTTAGGATTGAAGGTTATTTATGAAGGAACAGGGAAGGTAACTTTTCAGTCAATAAAGCCTGGTGAAAACCTTAAAAAATATAAAAGTATTTATATAAAACTATTGTGAAGAATTTAAAAGACATATTGTACAATGTTTCTGTAAACGCAGTTTATGGTAGTACAGATGTGCCTATAAATGCCATTGCTTTTGATTCGAGAATAATTACTAAAAATGATATTTTTGTCGCTATAAAAGGTGCTAAAGCCGACGGTCATAATTTTATAGAAACAGCGCTTGAAAAAGGGGCCACCGTAATTATTTGTGAAGAATTACCCCCTCAAAGAATTGATAATATTACCTATATAGTTGTAGAAAACTGTCATGCCGCACTGGCGCATATGGCATCAAATTATTACGACAACCCTTCTGATAATTTGATACTTGTCGGTATAACAGGAACAAATGGCAAGACAACAGTGGCCAGCTTGTTATACGATTTGTTTAACAAGTCTGCATACAAAGTAGGATTGATTTCTACCGTTAAAATATTGGTAGCCGACAAAGAGTTTAAAACCGCACATACCACGCCCGATAGTTTAACGATTAACAGTTATTTAGCTAAAATGCTTAAAGCCGGTGTTACGCATTGCTTTATGGAAGTAAGTTCACATGGCATTCATCAAAAGAGAACAGAAGGTCTTGTTTTTAAAGGAGGGGTATTTACAAACCTAACACAAGATCATTTAGATTATCACCACACATTTAAAGATTATCGTGATGTTAAAAAAGCTTTTTTTGACGCTTTGCCCAAAACAGCTTTTGCCCTTATTAACGGTGACGACAAAAATGGTGAAGTGATGTTGCAAAATACCAAAGCTAAAACGTATAGATATGCACTTAAAAACCCTGCCGATTTTAAAGGAAAAATATTAGAAAATAGTTTAGAAGGCCTTCTGTTAACGGTTAACAATAATGAACTGTGGACGCGGCTTATAGGGACTTTTAACGCCTACAATATTTTAGCTATTTACGGTGTAGCCTCTTTATTAGGGATGGATTCGTTCGAAACTTTGCGTCTTATTAGTAGTTTAAAAAGTGTCAGAGGACGTTTTCAATATATTGTTTTACCCAATAATATTACACTCATTGTAGATTATGCGCATACACCCGATGCTTTGAGCAATGTGTTATCGGCCGTTAACAGTATTCGTACGGGAAATGAAAAGCTTATTTGCGTGATGGGATGTGGTGGTGATAGAGATAAAGACAAGCGTAAAAAAATGGGCTATATCGCTTCAAAACTCAGCGATTTAACCATTATCACATCTGATAATCCACGCACTGAAGATCCCGAAGAAATTATTGCTCAAATAGAACAGGGTATAGAACCGCAAGATTTTAAAAAGGTATTGTCTATTACCAATAGAAAGCAAGCTATAAAGGCCGCAAGTAAAATGGCCAATCAAGGTGACATTGTTTTGATTGCCGGAAAAGGTCATGAAACATATCAAGAAATAAAGGGTATAAAACACCATTTTGATGATTACAAAATAGCCTTAAAAATATTTAAAAGTGATAAATAGTTAAATAATGTTGTATTATTTGTTTCAATATTTAGAAAATAAATTTCATCTGGCGGGCGCGGGATTATTCCAATACATCTCGTTTAGATCGGCATTGGCTATTTTATTTTCGTTGGCATTTTCAACAATATTCGGTAGAAAAATAATAGACTATTTAAAGCGTCAACAAATTGGCGAAACAGTTAGAGATTTAGGTCTTGAAGGACAAAAAGAGAAATCGGGTACGCCAACAATGGGTGGTATCATCATTATTTTAGCCACTTTAATTCCCGTAATATTTTTAGCCAAACTCGATAATGTTTATATTATAATTCTAATTGTTACCACTTTATGGATGGGGCTTATAGGTTTTATAGACGATTATATAAAGGTATTTAAAAAGGAAAAGGAAGGTCTTAAAGGGAAATTTAAAATTATAGGTCAGGTAGGTTTGGGTATTTTTGTAGGAGCAACGCTCTATTTTAACCCTAATGTCACCATAAAACAAAGGCTTCATACAACAGAAGTAACACAGCGGGTAAAGGTTTCTCAAAAATTTGGCAAAGCAGAAAAATCCTTTAAAACAACCATACCTTTTTTAAAAAATAACGAATTCGACTATAAGAGCTTGGTAAGTTGGATGGGCGAAACACCGGCCAAATACGCTTGGATTCTCTTTATACTCATTGTGGTTTTTATAGTAACTGCCGTGTCGAATGGCGCCAATTTAACCGATGGTATTGATGGGCTGGCGGCAGGCTCCTCGGCTATAATTGTAGCAGCTTTGGGGGTTTTTGCTTGGGTATCGGGCAACATTGTTTTTGCCGATTATTTACGAATAATGTACATTCCCAATTCGGGCGAAATGACCATTTTTATAAGTGCTTTTGTAGGGGCTTTGGTAGGCTTTTTATGGTATAATACCTATCCGGCACAAATTTTCATGGGCGATACAGGCAGTTTAACCATTGGAGGTGTTATCGCCGTTATAGCCATAGCCGTTAGAAAAGAATTACTCATCCCTTTATTGGCAGCAACATTTTTAGTAGAAATTTTATCGGTTTTAATTCAGGTGAGTTACTTTAAATATACAAAGAAAAAAATAGGTGTGGGAAAACGCATCTTTTTAATGGCGCCTTTACACCATCATTATCAAAAGAAAGGCTATCACGAAAGTAAAATTGTTATGCGCTTTTTAATTATAGGCATTATGCTGGCAGTGTTGAGCATAATAACGCTAAAAGTTAGATAAAATTATGAGTTTAGATTTTATAAATAAATTAAAGATTGTAGAAGAGGAGACTGATGAAAGTATGTATTTCTCAGAAATTTTAAATGAAATAAACAGAAATTATAATAGTGAAATAAAAAATTTACACACCGAAGCTAATGAATTATTACCGATAGTTGTTGCGTCAATTAAGACAGCAAGAGCCAATCAATCAAAAATCGTAAATCGTAAATCATGAAATTGGTGGTGCTTGGAGCCGGCGAAAGTGGCGTCGGTGCAGCTATTTTAGGAAAAAAAAACAAGTATGAGGTTTTTGTTTCAGACAAGGGAACAATTACACAAAAATATAAGGACGTTCTTTTACATAACAACATTCAGTTTGAAGAAGGTAAGCATACCGAAAGTAAAATATTTGAGGCCAATTTAGTGGTTAAAAGTCCGGGTATTGCAAACACAGTTTCCATAATTGTGGCGCTCAGAAATAAAGGCGTCAAAATTGTTTCCGAAATTGAGTTTGCGTCACGATTTACAGCGGCTTTTATTATTGCCATTACAGGGAGTAACGGTAAAACAACGACAAGTCTTTTAGCCTATCATATTTTAAAAAAGGCCGGTTTAGATGTAGGATTGGCAGGAAACATAGGCCGGAGTTTTGCTTTACAGCTTGCTCAAGAAAAACATGATTTTTATGTGCTCGAAGTGAGTAGTTTTCAGCTTGACGACATAGAGAAATTTAAACCAAATATAGCTGTAATTACCAATATTTCTGAAGACCATTTGGACAGGTATAATTATAAAATGACACATTATGTTGCGTCAAAAATGCGTATTACAGAAAATCAAACAGAAACAGATTATCTGATTTACGATGCAGATGACACTTATTTACAAACTGAAATTAAAAAATCAAAAGCACAGTTGTTGCCCTTTTCAGTGAATAATACATCAGCAAGGTTTTTAAGTGAAACCGATGGGGCACAGTTAATCAATAATCAAATAATAGTAAAAATAAAAGACTTAAAATATATTATGGAAAAATCAATCTTAGCTTTAACAGGTAAGCACAACATTAAAAATGCTATGGCTGCCGCTATGACTTCTACCTTGTTAAAAGTTAGAAAAGAAACCATCCGCGAAAGTTTAGAAGATTTTGAAGGAGCGGAGCACCGTTTAGAAAAAGTCTTAAAAATACAAGGTGTAGCTTATATTAACGATTCTAAAGCAACAAACGTTAATGCTACATTTTACGCACTAGAATGCATGGATAACCCCACGATTTGGATAGTAGGTGGTGTGGACAAAGGAAATGACTATACCACCTTGCTGCCAATGGTTAGAGAACATGTAAAAGCCATAATTTGTTTGGGTATTGACAATAGAAAATTGATTGAAACTTTTAGCAATGTAGTCGATTTTATTATTGAGGTGGCCGGTATGGAAGAGGCTGTTAAAGTAGCTCATAAATTATCAGATGAAAATGATAATGTATTGTTGTCACCTGCTTGTGCCAGTTTCGATTTGTTTGACAATTACGAAGACAGAGGCAGACAATTTAAACAAGCCGTAAGAAATTTATAAGAATTTGTGAAAACACTTTTAAAAAATATTGAAGGAGATAGAGCTATTTGGGCTTTGATAGCTTTGCTGGCTATTTTTTCTTTTTTACCTGTTTACAGCGCCAGTAGCAATTTGGTATATGTGGTAGATAAAGGAACAACTTCGGGTTATTTTTTAAAGCATGCCATGCTGTTACTTATAGGTTTTATAATAATCTATGCCGTTCATAAGATACCGTATAAATATTTTAGTGCGACCTCTGTATTGCTTTTTCCGATTGTTTTAATTCTACTTATTTTCACCTTGATTCAAGGGACGAGTATTGGTGGCGCCAATGCCAGTAGGTGGATTCGTATCCCATTTATAGGCCTCAGCTTTCAAACCTCAACTTTGGCGGGCGTCATATTAATGATGTATGTGTCGCGCTATTTGGCCAAAAATAAAGAAGCAACTATAATATTTAAAGAGAGCCTTTTACAGTTATGGCTACCTGTTGCTTTGGTTTTAGGTCTTATTTTACCGGCTAATTTATCTACAACGCTTATGTTGTTTGCCATGGTTGTTGTATTGGTGTTTTTAGGAGGGTATCCCTTGCGTTATTTGGCTTCAATTATAGGCATGGGGATAGTTGTTTTAAGCTTTTTTGTTTTAACGGCCAAAGCCTTTCCTACCATTATGCCCAACAGGGTAGATACCTGGATGAGTCGTATTGAGAGTTTTGCAAATAAAGCAGATAAACGCGCCAATTATCAAGCAGAAAAAGCCAAAGTAGCCATAGCATCGGGAAAAATTTATGGTAAAGGCCCCGGTAAAAGTGTTCAAAAAAACTTTTTACCCCAATCGTCATCCGATTTTATTTACGCCATTATTATAGAAGAATTCGGATTTATCGGTGGTGTAGTAGTGGTGGTACTGTATTTAGTATTGCTATTTAGAATTATTATAGTTGCCAATAAATCAGAAAGTATTTTTGGCAGCTTGTTGGTAATAGGTGTTGGTTTTCCAATCGTGTTTCAAGCCTTTACAAATATGGCTGTAGCTGTTGGTTTATTTCCTGTAACCGGACAACCTTTGCCTTTGTTAAGTACCGGCGGCACCTCTATTTGGATGACCTGTTTTTCTATAGGTATAATTTTAAGTGTGAGCAGTCAAAAAGAAATGAAAGAAGTAAACCCTGATATAAATGATAATCCGTTAGATATTTTACATGAAGCAATCGGTTAACATATTATTAAGTGGTGGCGGAACGGGTGGTCATATCTATCCGGCCATTGCTATTGCCAACGAACTAAAAAGGAAGTTTCCACAAGCTAATTTCTTATTTGTAGGGGCTAATGATAAAATGGAAATGGAAAAGGTACCGCAAGCAGGCTATCCCATTAAAGGTCTTTGGATAGCCGGTTTTCAAAGAAGGCTTACGTTTAAAAATCTTATTTTTCCGTTAAAACTTATAAGTAGTCTTTTAAATGCTCGTTTAATTATAAAAAAATTTAAGCCTAGCATAGTGATTGGTACCGGTGGTTTTGCCAGTGGTCCTACTTTACAAATGGCTGTTAGAAAGAATATTCCTACATTAATACAAGAGCAAAACTCTTTTCCGGGTATCACCAATAAGATTTTGGGAAAGCAGGTAAATAAAATTTGTGTGGCTTATGACGGTTTAGAAAAGTATTTCCCTAAAGATAAAATAATTAAAACGGGGAATCCAATAAGGCAAGATATTTTAGAAATAAAGACTAAAAGAGAAAAAGCACAAACATTTTTTAAACTTGATAATGCTAAGACTACTTTATTGGTTTTGGGCGGTAGTTTGGGCGCCTATGCCATAAATCATTTAATAGAGACACGTATAGATTGGTTTGCCAAACACAAGGTGCAAATTATTTGGCAAACAGGTAAATCGTATAAAAAACAATACCATGGTTATTACGGATTAAAAGGTGTTCAGCAACACTCTTTTATAAACAGAATGGATTTGGCATATGCCGCCGCCGATATTATTATAAGTCGTGCCGGTGCAGGGACTATTTCAGAATTATGCGTAGTAGGGAAACCGGTTATTTTTATACCATCGCCGCATGTGGCCGAAGACCATCAAACCAAAAATGCTAAATTTTTAGAAGACAGAGATGCGGCAATTCTTATAAGAGAAAAAAGTTTAAACACTTTCGATTCTAAATTTGAAGAATTGATTAAAGATACTGATAAACAGCAACAGCTGTCAAAAAACATAAAACTTTTGGCATTACCCAATGCCACAAAAAAAATAGCAGAAACAATAGAATTATTATTAGCCGGTTAATGCACGTAAAAACAAACATATCAAACCTATCACAACTTTTACAAACCTGTAAAAACATTTATTTTATAGGTATTGGCGGAATTGGTATGAGTGCGCTTGCCAAATACTATCTCAACTTAGGTTATAAGGTGGCCGGATACGATAAAACATTGTCAAGAATGACACAATCACTCACAGCGTTTGGAGCTCAAATTTCCGATTTAGATTCCCCCGACAGCATTCCTAATGGTTTTTTAAATTTAGAGGAGACCCTTGTGGTCTATACCCCCGCCATTAACAAGGATAATGCTGTATTAAATTACCTACAAAAATTCGGATTTGAGCTCTTTAAACGCTCTGAAATATTGGGCGAAATAACAAAACACAGTTTTTGTTTTGCTGTAGCAGGCACGCATGGGAAAACAACAACTTCTGCCATGCTCGGACACATTTTGTATGATAATAATGTAGAGGCAACTTCTTTTTTGGGAGGCATTTCAGAAAATTATAATACCAATCTCATTCGGGGTAGAGCCAATGTTTGTGTGGTTGAAGCCGACGAATTTGACAGGTCATTCTTAAAATTAAGCCCAAATTTGGCTTGTATTACCTCAACAGATGCCGATCATCTTGATATTTATAGCGATAAAGAAAGTATAGAAGTTTCGTTTAATGATTTTTCAAATTTGGTTTCAGAAGAGGTGTTTGTTAAAAAAGGACTTAATATAGCCGGTAAAACTTTTGCAATTAATGAATCAGCCGATTTTAGGGCTTATAATTTACGTATAGAAAAGGGCACACAAGTATTTGACGTGAGTACACCAAAAGACAGTTTAGAAGATATTCACCTCGAAATGCCCGGCGCACACAATGTGTTAAATGCATTGGCAGCCATAGCTATGGCCAATGCCTATGGTATTTCGCTGCCAAATATAGCCAAATCACTCAAAAGTTTTAAAGGCGTGAAAAGACGTTTTAGTTATAAAATTAAAACAGAAAATTTTGTTGTAATAGATGATTATGCCCATCATCCAACAGAGATAAAGGCTGTTTTTGAAGCGGTAAAAAGCCTGTATTCAAAAGATACTATTTTAGCTGTTTTTCAGCCCCATCTTTACAGCCGGACACGTGATTTTGAAACTGAATTTTCAAAAGCCTTGGCACAATTCGACAATCTATTATTGTTGCCTATTTATCCTGCGAGAGAAAAACCAATTCGGGGTGTAACTAGTCAACATTTGTTAGAAAAAATCAGAGCTATTAAGCCAAAAAACAGCGGTAATTTTAAATTGGTAAAAGAATGTGAATTAACCGATGAAATTCTGGCTTCTAAATCAAAAGTTATTGTGTTTATAGGTGCCGGAGATATCGGCCTTATGGTAGATGAGTCTGTTAAAGAATTAAAAAATAATATAGCATAATTAGATGATGAAAATCTTTTTAAAAATATTTAAAGTACTATTTGTTAGCGTCTTAATTGTTTTTTTGTACGGTTTTTCGTCAATTCGGAATACATATAAATTACATAATAAAGTAGTCATTAAAATTATAAACGATACACATCTGTTTCTGCCTTATAAAACAGTTGATAAAATGTTAAAACAAAAAATAAATAGCTATAAACCATCGGTAAAAGAAGTAGTATTTTTGAACGATTTAGAAAATTCTTTACGGGCAAATGCTTTGGTAGAAAACGCCGAAGTGTATCGTACAATAAAAGGGGATTTAGGGGTCATAATTAAACAAAAGACGCCTATTGCAAGATTGCTAAACAACAAAAATGTTTATTATATTGACTCTAAGGGCGGTAAAATGCCTTTGTCTAAATATTACTCAGCCCCTGTGCCCTTAATTATGGGAGTTTCTAATAAAAACGATTTTAAATTGGCGTATAAATTGGCATTGTATGTTTACAATGACGCCTTTTATAAGAAACAAATTATAGGTATAATAAAAAACGGCGATAACGAGTTCGAATTACAAACAAGGCTTGGTAACGCTAAAGTTTTATTGGGTAATTTAGATAATATGCAGTTAAAATTAAACAATTTAAAAGCCTATTATTTAGATGCCATTCAAAGTGAATCGGTAAACAAGTATAAAAAAATAAATTTAAAATACAGCAATCAGGTAGTCTGTACTAAATAAGCAATTATGGAACAAAATAATATTGCCGTAGGATTAGATATAGGTACAACCAAAATTGTAGCTATGATTGGCCGTAAAAACGATTACGACAAAATAGAGGTTTTAGGTATTGGTAAAGCCAAAAGTCTAGGCGTTCATCGGGGTGTGGTAAATAATATTACACAAACCATTCAATCTATACAACAAGCCGTTGAAGAAGCCGAGGAAGTTTCGGGTATTAAAATTAGCGATGTTGTGGTAGGCATAGCCGGGCAACATATCCGCAGTTTACAACACAGCGATTATATCACACGTTCTAATGCCGAAGAAGTTATTGACGAAGCTGATATTGAAAAACTTATCAATCAGGTTTATAAGTTGGTGATGCTTCCCGGTGAGGAAATTATTCATGTTTTGCCTCAAGATTTTAAAGTGGACGGTCAAGCCGAGGTAAAAGAACCTATTGGTATGTACGGCGGTCGTGTTGAAGCCAATTTTCATGTGGTTGTAGGTCAAGTATCGTCGATCAGAAATATAGGACGTTGTATAACCAGTGCCGGTTTAAGATTGTCAAATATAACTTTAGAGCCTTTAGCCTCGGCAAGTGCTGTTTTAAACAGTGAAGAAAAAGAAGCCGGGGTAGCCCTTATTGATATTGGTGGTGGCACCACCGATTTGGCTATTTTTAAAGACGGGATAATCAGACATACATCGGTCATACCCTTTGGCGGAAACGTCATTACAGAAGATATTAAAGAAGGCTGTTCTATTATAGAAAAACAAGCAGAGTTATTAAAAACAAAATTTGGATCGGCTTGGCCGGGCGAAAATAAGGAAAACGAGATTGTGTCGATTCCGGGTTTACGAGGTCGTGACCCCAAAGAGATTACACTTAAAAATCTGTCTAAAATTATTCATGCCCGTGTGGTAGAGATAGTAGAACAGGTTTATCAAGAAATTAAAAATTACGGCCATGAAGAATCCAAGAAAAAACTCATAGCAGGTATTGTACTGACAGGCGGCGGTGCCCAATTAAAACATATAAAACAACTAGTAGAATTTATTACAGGAATGGATACTCGCATTGGTTTTCCTAATGAGCATTTGGCAAGTGATTCTAACGAAGAATTGTCTAGTCCTGCTTTTGCAACAGCCGTAGGATTGCTAATGAAAGGCTTAAAACAAAGTAAAGCAACACTTGTTGAAGAAGAATCCGAAGAAGAACAAGAGTCAGAAGTCCCGCAACCCAAAAAATCTATATTTGATAAATGGGCCGATAAATTCAGAGATTTTTTAGATAATGCAGAATAAAAGATAACCACCCTATAAAACTAATCACAATGAGCAACAAAGAATTTGACAACATTGCATTCGATTTGCCTAAACATCAATCTAGCGTTATTAAAGTAATTGGTGTTGGTGGCGGTGGCAGTAATGCCGTAAACCAAATGTTTAAAAAAGGTATAAGTGGTGTAGATTTTGTGGTCTGTAATACAGATGCACAAGCCCTACAAAACAGCCCTGTTCCTACTAAGATACAGTTAGGCGTTACGCTTACCGAAGGCCTTGGGGCCGGTGCTAACCCCGAAGTTGGCGAACAGTCGGCTTTAGAAAATATCAACGAAATAAGAAATTTGTTAGACTCTAAAACAAAGATGATTTTTATTACTGTTGGCATGGGCGGCGGTACCGGTACAGGAGCAGCTCCAATTATCGCCAAATTGGCCAAGGAGCAAGACCTTTTAACGGTTGGTATTGTAACAATGCCTTTTTCTTTCGAAGGCAAAACACGTAATTTACAAGCGCAACAAGGTGTTGAAAAATTACGTCAATATGTCGATTCGATTATAATAATAAACAACAATAAATTACGAGAGGTATATGGTAATTTGGGCTTTAAAGCAGGTTTTTCTAAAGCAGATGAAGTGCTTTCTACAGCAGCCAGAGGTATCGCCGAAGTTATTACACATCACTACACGCAAAATATAGATTTGCGCGATGCCAAAACAGTATTGTCAAATAGTGGAACGGCCATAATGGGCTCTGCCGCAGCATCGGGAGAAGATAGGGCGCAAGAAGCCATTACCAAAGCTTTAGATTCGCCTCTGTTAAACGACAATAAAATTACAGGGGCTAAAAATGTTCTGTTACTCATTGTGTCGGGTTCTCAAGAAATAACGATTGACGAAATTGGCGAAATAAACGATTATATCCAGACAGAAGCCAAGACCAATGTCGATATAATTATGGGAGTTGGTGAAGATGAAACTTTAAAAGAAGCCATCTCGGTTACGGTAATAGCCACAGGTTTTAACAAAGAACAACAACATGAAATTGCCAATACCGAAGTTAAAAAAATTGTTCATACCCTAGAAGATGAACAGGAAGTTGTATTAGATTTAACACCAAAGTTAGAAGTAGATGAAGTCGATACAAATGTTATAAAACACACCTTGTTTGACGATGAATTAGAGTTAAAAAAAGAGGCACCAAAATCCGAATCTGAAAATATAGAACTCGCTGCTAAAATTGACGATATTGATGTTGAATTTGATGAAGTTTTGATAGAAAATATCGATGATTTTGTCATTAAATCGGTGGTAGAGAAAGAAGAAGTACTAACTGAAGCAGATGAGGAAGAAGAGCCCGGTTTGTCATTCGATTTCCCCATAAACGAAACAGAATTAAAGGCTGTTGAGGAGCCCATAAAAGAATATAGCCTTGAAGAAATAAATGAAATAGATGTTATTGATGCCGTTGAGATTAAGCCTGAGCCCACATTCAGTTCGGTTGAAAAAGCAGATGTAACCTATAGTTTAGAAGACTATATTGATATAGAAAATAAGTTGGATGGTACTTCGGAAGATGATGAATTAAATTTGACGCTCAAGGTTGACAAAGAGGTTGTTGCTAAAAAGCATATTGAAGAAGAAGTTAAAGAAATTTCGCCCTTAGATTTAACCATTTCTGAGCTTAAAAAGCGTACAGAAGACCGTAAGAAAAAAATGATGAATTTTAATTATAAGTTTAAAAATAAGCTAAATGCCAATATAGACGAAATTGAAAAGCAACCGGCCTATAAGCGTATGGGTGTAGATTTAGATGAAAACGAGCCCTCATCAACTACAACGGCCTCTAGAACAACTCTGGATTTAGACGAAAATGACGATATACAATTGCGTTCTAATAATTCGTTTTTACACGATAATGTAGATTAACAACCCAAATTATTATAAATATTTTTAAAGATTTCCTCTTAGGAGGAAATCTTTTTTTATAAGTATATTTGTAGTCTTAAATTTAAATAAGATGAGTTTACAATCGGATGTGATGACAGCCTTAAAAGAGGCTATGAAATCTAAAGACAAAGTGGCTTTAGAAGCCCTAAGAGCCATAAAATCGGCTTTGCTATTGGCGCAAACCAGTGGTGCCGATAGCGGTATTAGTGAAGCAGATGAATTAAAAATATTACAAAAATTAGTCAAACAACGCAAAGACAGTGCGGCACTATACACCGAACAAAATCGCTCTGATTTGGCCGAACCCGAATTGGCACAGGCCAAAGTTATTGCACAATTTTTACCCGAACAAATGACTGCCGATGCCCTTGGAAAAGTGATAAAAGATATTATTGCCCAAACAGGAGCAAGCGGTATGAAAGATATGGGTAAAGTTATGGGCATGGCAAGTAAACAATTGGCCGGTAAAGCCGATGGCAAAACTATTTCAACAATTGTAAAAAAACTTTTGAGTTAAAAATAAGGCCTGTGCCCACCCGCCTGTGGCGGGGCGCAAACTGCCAGAGGCAGTCAGGCTGAATAGCGCATCAGACATGCCTGCCGCAGGCAGGTTTCGGCTATTACAAAAAGAAAAATAAATGTTTATTGTATATGTGCTTCATAGTCAATGATTTGAGAAGGTGTATACAGGAATGACTAATAATTTAGAAAGACGAATCAAACAACACAATACCAAGAAGAATAAATCTACTAAAGCATACATCCCTTGGAAAGTTATTTATACAGAAGCGTTTAAAACACGTATTGAAGCAAGGGAAAGAGAAAAGTATTTAAAGACGGGTATAGGTTGAGATTATATAAAAACTTTATTAAATTCGCAGGATTAAAAGGCCCCGTGGCGCAACTGAATAGCGCATCAGATTTCGGCTCTGAGGGTTGCAGGTTTGAATCCTGCCGGGGTCACTTTTAAACATTCGTTTAAATCCAAATCCCTGTAAATCATATGATTTACA
>CAZMBM010000028.1:0-20925 GCA_964564475.1 uncultured Flavobacteriaceae bacterium
CTATGAATTTTTTAAAAAAAATTTTTAAAACACAAACACCCCAAAGTGTAGAAGTAAAGCCAGAGAATTTATCTAATAAGGCTTTTGACGACTTGTTTGTTGAAAATTTCATAGCCAAGGGTGGCCGCTTTTTATACTGCCAAACAACCCAAGAAATTAGAGAACATCTGCTAAATATTCTAGAACAAGAACGCTGGGAAAAGCCTTTTACTTTTGGCGGAAAACTGAGTAAATTATTACAAAGTATGGGTGTCAACCCGGTAAATTCTATTAAAAATAGCGATTGTTTTATCACAAAGTGCGAACATCTTATAGCCGAAGACGGTAGTATCTTGTTTTCATCTAAACAGTTAAAAGAAAATAGATTGAACACTTTACCCGAAAACTTTATTGTTTATGCCAAAACAAGTCAATTTGTACACAATAAAGGCGAAAGTTTAACAGGTATTAAAAATCGCTATAAAAAAAAGGATATTCCCAGTAATATTGCCGCCGTAAAAAGTTATAATCTCCAAGAAAAATCAGACGATTTTATGAGCTATGGCAATAATAACACAAAACAATTATACCTATTGTTGCTCGAAGACTTATAATATGAAGGAATTTTTCACCCGTGCTATTTTTGCAATAATTTACGGAGGTAGTTTAATCTGTGGCACCTATTACTCTAAGCATAGCTTTTATGTCATATTTTTTATAATTATGCTTTTGTGTTTAAAAGAGTTCAAACAGCTTATTAAGTTCCCTAAAAACTGGATTTATATCATTGCCGTTTTACTATATCTAAGCTTTACCGATTATTTCCCCGGCTATATTATTTATACATTTACCATAATTAGTGTGTTTATACCCTTTGTTAATTATTTTATAAATGATAAAATTTCTAAAGAAGATATCAGTAATCTCTTCTTGAGTACTATTTATATTATACTGCCTTTTGGCTTATTAATCCGTATTCCTTTTTCACAGGGAAGTTATAATCCTACAATTTTATTGGCCGTCTTTGTGCTCATTTGGAGCAACGACACATTTGCGTATATAGTAGGTAAAAGTATTGGAAAGCATAAACTTATAGAGCGTATTTCGCCCAACAAAACAATAGAAGGATTTATTGGCGGCTTGTTGGCTACTTATATTGTCGGGTATTTTTTAGCACAGTACTATCATGAATTAACCATGCTTCATTGGTTTATTTTGGCAAATATTTCGGGTATCTTTGCCGTTATGGGTGATTTAGTAGAATCTAAGTTTAAACGTTTGGCCAATGTAAAAGACAGTGCCAAAGTTATCCCCGGACACGGTGGTTTTTTAGACCGTTTAGACAGCCTCATTTTAGTGGCGCCTTTTGTATATTTGTTCTTACAACTCGTTTAATAAGCTATGTTTCATAAAGAAGGTTCTAAAATAATAAGCGTTGCCGGACTCATAACCGTCATTTTTATACTGTTGTCCGATAAATTTATAGATTCGCCACTTATTTCTAAAATAACACAATTACTAATTCTGCTGTTTTTTGTGCTCATTTTACAGTTTTTTAGAAATCCTAAAAGACATTTTGCACTAAATGACACCCATATTCTTGCCCCGGCAGATGGTAAAATTGTTGTTATAGAAGAGGTTTTTGAACCCGAGTATTTTAAAGATAAGAGACGTCAGGTATCCATATTTATGTCGCCGTTGAACGTACATGTTACACGCTACCCCGTTGGCGGTATCGTAAAATACAGCCAATACCACCCCGGTAAATATTTGGCCGCATGGCATCCCAAATCGTCAACCGAGAATGAGCGCACTACAATTGTTGTAGAAAATAACCGTGTCGGCACTATTCTTTTCAGACAAATTGCCGGCGCCGTGGCCCGTCGTATTGTTAATTACGCTGTACCCAACCAAGAAGTTATACAAGCCTCTGATGCCGGTTTTATAAAATTTGGGTCGCGTATAGATATTTTTTTACCTTTGGATATGAAAATTAATGTCTCTTTAAACGACAAAGCCATTGGCGGTAAAACAATAATTGCGAGCATTTGATGAAAAGTTTGGAAGAACGGTTTGATATAGCCTATCAAAAAGCCTCTGAAATTGAGCAAAGCGATTTACCTCCCGATATTATGCTACGGCTTTACGCCTATTATAAGTTGGCGGTTCAAGACAGTCCTAAATTTTCGAAAAAGTCACCCAAACTCAATGTAAGAAATGCTTTTAAATTCAATGCTTTTACACAATTAAAAGGTATTTCGCCTATAGAAGCGCAAAAAGAATACATTAAAATTGTAGAACAAATTACTAATAAAACTATCTAAAAATAATCGTTATGAAAAAAAAATTTAATTTGATACTTATGCTCGTTTTAGCCGTAAGTATCAGTGCTTGTAAAGATTCTAAAAAGGCAGAGAAACCACAAACTAAAGCAGAATTTAGTTTGGTAGATTCTACCGCATCTGTAAAATGGACGGCCTATAAAACAACTGAAAAAAAACCGGTAAGTGGGATATTTAAAACAATAAATATTACAAAATCAACAGGAGGTAAAACGGCTTTATTAGCACTTAACAACACACAATTTAGTATCCCTGTGAGTTCTCTTTTCAGTAATAATAAAGAACGTGACGGAAAACTAATTAATTTGTTTTTTGGGGTTATGGAAAATACAACACTGCTTAGCGGTACTATAAAAGCCGATGCCGATAAAACAGGTAGCTTAGAAGTCACTATGAACGGTACAACAGCCTCTTTACCTCTTACCTTTACAAAAGCCGGTGATACACTTAAGTTTAAAGGGGTTATGAACTTAGACCAATGGCAAATCACCGCGGCATTGAATTCTTTAAATAAAGCTTGCTTTGATTTACACAAAGGTTCCGATGGCGTAAGTAAAACGTGGAACGATGTTTTAATTGAAGCTTCTGTGGTGGTTAAGAAATGATATTAAATCTTAATTAGTCGCTCCTTAAGAATCACCTAACTTTATATTTATCAATAAAGTAAGTTAAAAAAACAATAAATTTAGAGTTCTAAATTGCAAGAAAAAGCGTATATTGGGGTTAAAACCTTGCAATAAATGATAGGAAAAAACATAAATCAAAATCAGCGTGATATTTTCAAACCTCTTTTGTCAGATTTCATTGATTTAGGTCATGAGCTATCTTTGTTAGCTCAGAGAATAGACTGGAGTTATTTCGATAAAGAATTTTCTGATTATTGTTCAAAACGAGGAAAGCCAGCTATGGCTATCCGACTTATGGTTGGTAGCTTGATGTTAAAAAGGATTTACAACCTAGGAGATGAGACGCTTTGTGAGGCTTGGGTTAGAGATCCATACATGCAGTATTTTTGTGGGATGGCACATTTTGAACACAAATTTCCTTGTGATCCGAGTGATTTTGTACATTTTAGAAATAGAATAGGAGAAGCAGGCGTGGAAAAGATATTTTCATATTCTGTTCATCTACATGGCAAAGATGCACTGGAGAAATTAGTATTATCCGATACAACGGTTCAAGAAAACCTGCCGGCCGAACAGGCGGGTAATACTACTTTTCCTACCTGATGCAAAACTTGCTAAAAAGATTATTGACAAATGCAATGCATTAGCTGATGTTAATGAAATAAATCAAAGACAGACCTATGTTCGTAAATCAAAACAATTGGTTCGTTTGACTTACAATCCCACCCATCCTAAACGGGCAAAAAAGGCAAAGAAATCAATAAAAAAACTAAAGACAATAGCAGAGCGGTTAATACGAGAACTGGAACGAGAATTACCTACAGAACGACTTTCATTACATCAAGAAGCGCTTGATTTTTACAAATCAATATTAGCCCAACAAAGACAAGACAAAAATAAGATTTACAGTATTCATAAACCGTTTACGACCTGTATTGCCAAAGGCAAAGCACATAAGCAATATGAATTTGGGAATAAGGTTGGTTTAATAACAAGCTATAAAACCTTAATAATAACAGCCATTAAAAGTTTTAAAGGCAATCCTCATGACAGCAAAACAATAGCGCCACTATTGGAGCAAATGCAATCAAATATTAATCATAGTCCAAAAGAACTTATCTATGATCGAGGAGGAAAGGGTCAAAAACAAATCAAAGAAACTAAAATAGCAACACCGGATTACAAACCATTAAAACGAGATACTCAATACCAAAAGCGTAGCAAGAGGAAGAAGTTTAGAAGAGCTGCAATAGAACCAGTAATAGGGCATTTAAAAACTGATTATCGCATGGGACAAAACTATCTTTGGGGAGAAAATTCACCACAAATCAACGCCTTTTTAGCTGCAACGGGATGGAATCTTAAGAAAATGATGAAAAAGCTTAAACAAGAATTTGAAATTTTTATTCTTCATTTATTTTACAGGACTAATCATCTAAAACTTGAAATTTAATCTCTATTTTGTAAGGAGCGACCAAATATTTTAACGAAGCCTTAACACTCTAAAAGGTGTTTTGGCACAGCATTTGAAATATGGCTATTACAAAATTGAAACAATATTTCATAAATATTTGAATTAGTAGGTTAGTTAGTTAGTTGAAAAAGCACCTGAGTAAGAGCAGGTGCTTTTTTTATTACCACACTTCTTCAAAAGATTTTTTATCATTATAAACAGCCTTAGTAAGCGGAACCAGTCCGGTATTTTTAAGGATAAACGTTACTTTCTTAGGCCAGGTTTTTCTGTAATTAAAAGTATTGGGGCGTCCACTAATAGCGTTGATAAACATCAATGCCGTTTTTTCTTCTAACAAAATACCTTTACCGTGTTTTGCCACCAAACTGTCAAGTGTAAATCGGGCATCTTTATAAGCTTTTATGCGACTTTTATGTGAGATAAATACATTTAAAAAATCGGTAATATTTTGTAATTGGGCGGTGGCTTTGGCTTTAGGATGTCTCTTAAAATAGCCTAACTGATATACTGTTCCGGCTATGGGGTTAGGGCGGTAATCTTTTTTTAAACTTTTTGGCCGTTTTTTCCAAATGAGGTCAGATTTTTTGTGCTTTAATATCTCGAGAGAATCAAATATGACGTTGCCCGAACTTTTTGAAGTAGGCAAATATAAGGCCGGTAATTCTTTATCGCCTTTACGGGCGCCCAAACTCAAAATATTACCTGTAATACGGCCTACATATCCTTTATTCCAACCCGATTCTAATCCGGCCATAGCCAAAACAGCTGCCGGTGGTACATTTTCATCTATGCATAACTTTGTAACCGGCTCGACTAGAACACTGTAAAAAGTTTTCACATGAGCGTATTTGCGCAAACTGTAGTTTTGTTGTTTTAAACTGTCTTGTAAAACACGTACTTGTTTGGAATTGTTTTTTACGGGTTCTTCGGTTTTATTCGCTTTGGCACAGCCAAAAATAAAAACCAAAAGAACAGCTAGTTTTACACTATTTAGGTTCCTTAAAAACATCTTAAAAAGACGCTATAAAAGCCGTTACCAAATCGCTTAAGCCTTTCTCAGATTTTTTAGCGGCCAATTGCACCTCTTCATGCGAAACAGCTTCGGGTTTGCCTTCTATACCCATATCGGTTATAACCGAAATACCCAAACAACTCATACCCATGTGTCTGGCCACAATAACTTCGGGAACAGTTGACATACCCACAGCATCGGCACCCATAATACGTACCATTTTATACTCGGCAGGGGTTTCAAATGTGGGCCCTTGAAGGGCTAAATAAACACCCTGTTGTATGGGAATGTTTTTTTCGTGGGCTATTTTTTTAAATTTATTTTGATAGGCTATACTGTAAGGCTCATGCATATCGACAAAACGTTGTCCAAATCGTTCATCATTTTTACCGCGTAAGGGATGCTCCGGCATAAAGTTGATATGGTCTGTAATAAGCATAATATCGCCCACACTAAAACTTTGATTAACACCGCCGCTGGCATTAGAAACTATGATATTATCTATACCTAAATACTTCATAACTCTGATAGGGAAAGTAGCTTGTTGCACAGACCAGCCTTCGTAATAGTGAAAGCGTCCTTGCATAGCCAAAACATTTTTACCTCCTAACTCACCATAAATTAATTTACCCGAATGTCCTTTAACGGTAGAAACCGGAAAATTTGGAATATCGCGATAGTCTATACTTTTTTTAATGTTTATATGATTAGCCAAACTGCCTAAACCCGTTCCTAAAACGATACCAAAAAAAGGCTTATCTACGCCTTGGTTCTTAATGTATTTAACTGTTTCTTGTACTTTGTTCCACATAGGATATTATTTCGTTATTAAAATCTTTTGCATCGCGCAAAAATACGACTTCTATCGGTAAATAAAACACCTTATTTACACCTATGAAATTACGGACATAGTCTTTTTCTGTCGTTAAAATAAGGGCTTTTTCGTCATTTAAAGCCGCTAACTTGTCGGTGATAAAGTGTATGTCTTTTTGGGTAAAATTATGGTGATCGCTGTATTTTAAATGCTCATAATTTACTTTTTTTTCTGACAAAAAGGCTTGTAAGGGTTGCGGGTTGGCAATACCTGTGACTAAAATTATATTATTATTTTTCAATTCATTAAGCGATTTTTTTTCTGTGTTATTCAGTATAAAATCTTTATAATTTATCGCCGAAAAGTAAAGCTTTTGCCCGGGGTTTAGATGTAGTTTTTCTTTAATCTCTAACTGTTTTTCTCGGGGCAAATCTAAAGGACATTTGGTAACAATTATATGTGACGCCCGTCTTGCATTTTTAGGTGTTTCGCGTAAATTACCGGTAGGTAACATTTTGTCATCGGTATATAAATCGCCATAAGCCGTTAATAAAATATTGATTTTAGATTTTACACGACGGTGTTGAAAAGCGTCGTCTAAAATAACCACATCGGGTTTGTTTTTTAAATCTTTTAATTTGTTTAGCCCTCGTACCCTATCGTTATCAACTGCCACGATAAGATTTTTATATTTTAAGTGATATTGCATGGGTTCATCGCCAATGAGTGGTGCTGTGGCATTTTTATCGGCAACTAGAAATCCTTTTGTTTTTCTTTTATAACCTCTACTTAGTACAGCAACCTTAAAGTTTTTTTGCAAAAGCTTAACGAGGTACTCTACATGTGGTGTTTTACCGGTACCACCCGTATTTAAATTCCCGACAACAATGTTAGGTAAAGCAAAAACTGTAGGGGTCCAAATACCTTTATCGTAACACTTGTTTCTAAAACGAATGATTTGACCATATAAAAATGAAATGGGAAATAATATATATCGCAACAGCTTCACTCTAGCGAAAGTACAAAATTGCCTTTAATAAACAATATATTCTAATATTTCAAGACCATAACCGGTCATACCAACACGTTTTTTATCTTGACGTCCGTTAGAAATAACCCTTAATTTAAATATTTGTAAATCGTGTAAAATTTGGGCGCCAATGCCAAAATCTTTATCGTCCATTTTAAATTTTAAGGTTTCGGCGTCTGAAGTAGCACTGTTTTTTAATTGTTTTAACCTGTTAATTAAATTAAACGACTGGTTTTCTTGATTTATAAATACCATAGCGCCTTTACCTTCTTTGTTTATTAACTTAAACATTTTTGCCAATTTATCATCCGGGTTTTTTGTGAGTGTTCCTATAATGTCATTGTTAACCAATGTAGAATTGACACGTACTAAGACAGGTTCGTTTTCTGCCCACCGGCCTTTTGTCAAGGCAATATGTACTTGGTTGTTTGTGGTTTGTTTATAGGCGCGTAATCTAAAATTACCAAAACGCGTGTTGATATCGAAGTCTTCTATTTTTTCGATTAGAGAATCGTGTTGCATACGGTACGACACTAAATCTTCTATAGAAATTATCTTTAAATTGTGTTTTTTAGCCACCTCTACAAGTTGTGGTAAGCGTGCCATAGTTCCGTCTTCGTTCATAATTTCGACTATCACACCGGCGGGTTTTAAGCCGGCCAGTCGTGCCAAATCTATTGCCGCTTCTGTATGCCCTGTACGTCTTAGCACACCGCCTTCGCGGGCCTTAAGGGGAAAAATATGCCCCGGACGTGTGAGCTGATGGGGTTTGGTATTACTGTCTATTAACGAATGTACGGTAACGGCTCTGTCTTTGGCCGATATGCCTGTTGTAACCCCTTTGCCGTTATAATCTACAGATACCGTAAAGGCTGTTCCTAAAGGGTCTGTGCTATGTCCAACCATTAATTCTAAATCTAAGGCTTTACAACGCGACTCTGTAAGTGGTACGCAAATCAATCCGCGGCCAATACCGGCCATAAAATTTATCATTTGTGGGGTAACCATTTCGGCAGCGGCAATAAAATCGCCTTCATTTTCTCTATTGGCATCATCTACAACAATAACCAATTTACCGGCTTTTATATCTTTAATAGCAGAATCGATTGAATTTAGGGCAATTTTTTGTGATTTAATAATCATTTAGTTTTCTTTTTAAACTTATTAAAGAAAGTATATATGGGTCGCAAAAATACGTCAATATTAAATAATCCTATGTCTGTTGTGGCCTTTTTAGTTAAAAATATCCCCAAGGGTAACATTACAACTGTTGCCAGCCACGCCCCAACATAAGCCGGAATACTGCTTACTTTAGCCATGTTGGCACCTAAAATTGATATAAAATAGTAAATAACAAATATGAGAATGGCTATAATCATAGGTAAGCCAAATCCGCCTTTACGGATAATGGCTCCCAGAGGGGCTCCTATAAAAAACAAAACCAAGCAAGCGACAGAAAACGCTATTCTTTTGTGATATTCTATATCAAAAATATTAATAATCATTTGTTTAAATAAAAACGATTTTTCAAAAGCATTTATATTAGACAGAGAACGATTGACCAATTCTTTGGCATTGGTTACTATTCCCAATTTATATTTGTCTTCAAAATTATTTAGAATGGTATCTGACAAATACTCTTGTTCTTCTTTTGGAGCGGCATATAAATCCTTTGCATTGGTGCGTGTATAAAAATTATTAGATTTTGTTTTTATAAAGTTATCATAAGGAACTTTTAAAGAATCTATATAATAATTAAGCTGTTTAAGGCTTAGCATTTCGTAATCTTTTTTAAAGCGTTCTTCTTCTAAGTCAACATCGTCAAGTGTAGAAATATCGATATTAACCGTATAATCTTTAAAGTGCGATTTTGTAAAAGGCATGCGTTTTTTCTCTTTCGAATTATTACTTTTATCCAGTTCTTCGGTATAATAGCCGTCGTGTAAGATAAAAGTCATGTACTTACTGCCTTCTTGGGTTGTGATTTCGCCTGTTTTAGCCGTTATGCTTTTTACATTTCCTCTTCGGGCTGTTAAATCGTATATTAAAACATTTTTCAGTCTGTTTTTTTTGAGACCATATTTTTCGTCAAAGCGGATGAGGTAGCCCGGGATATCTGCATTAAACCGTCCGGCAATCAAAGCCAAAGCCGGTTTCTTTTTTTGCATATTGACCAACAAATTCTTTGATTTAAAAGCGGCTTTCGGAAAAATATTGTTTAGGAATAAGAAATTGACGAAACTAAATATAACCGTAACCAAAATGAGTGGTCTCATAATGCGTTTTAGCGAAATTCCGGATGATTTTAGGGCTGCCAATTCATAATTTTCGGCCAATTTTCCCATCGTCATTATAGACGACAGTAAAATAGCTATAGGGAAAGTCTGAGGCACCATCATTAAAGACAGGTAACCTAAAAATTTAAAGATTATAGCTATTTCTATACCTTTACCCGCTATTTGGTCAAAGCGCAACCAGAGTGTTTGCATAACCAACACAAATAATATGACTAAAAATGTGGTTACAAAAGGTGAGAGAAAACTTTTTATTATATACTTGTCTATTGTTTTCAATGGGGCTTATTGAGCTTCGTTTATGGTATAGCCGTCTTTTTTATATTTAGCCAAATCTACTTTGAATAATTTTTTGGATATTTTAGGCAAATTTTTCCTAAACCTATTAATTGTGAGTGTGGTAATTGTGCCATTTTTACCATTTTCTACCATGCGGTAAATCTCTTTATCTTTAATATTAATACCTAAAACAATGGTATTTACTTCAGAATCGGGGTTGGTAGGGGTTAAAATTATATTCTGAATACTTTTTCCTTTCATACTGATTAATTTACCCCAAGAATAGGTAAATCCTGTTTTGTAGAAGCTAAAAAACTTCGAAGGTTTTATAAGTGTTTCTTCTTCATCACTGTCTTCTGTAGAGATATTTACTTCTTCGTCTTCGGGCAGAATAGTATAAATTTTTTCGCCATCGTAAACTTTTGTACCGCCTAAATAACTCACATTGTACATTTCGCCCATAATGGTAATATTGCCGCGTGTTGTTTGATGAATATTTTCGGCACGGTTATCTAAACTGTACTTAAAAGTGATGTACATATTTTTATAACCTGTTATTTTCTGATTGACCTCATCTAATAATTTTTTAGATTTATTTGCTTGTTGTGAAAAACCAATATTTAACACACATAAAAAGCTTATTAATACAATTTTAAATTTCATTTTTAAAGATTTTTTTCATTTTTTAACAATTCACTTAAAGCCATTTCGTCTAGCACTAACACTTGACGTGCTTTACTTCCTTCAAACGGGCCCACAATTCCCGCGGCTTCTAATTGATCTATCAAACGGCCGGCGCGGTTGTAACCCAATTTAAGTTTGCGTTGCAACAACGATGCCGAACCCTGTTGGGCTTTTATAATAACCTTGGCCGCCTCTTCAAATAAATCGTCGCGGTCATTAATATCAATATCTAAGCTCGACAAACTTTCTTCGCCTACATATTCAGGTAATAAATAGGCTTCGGGGTAAGCGCGTTGAGAACCAATAAAATCGGTTATTCTATCTACTTCGGGGGTATCGACAAAGGCACATTGCAAACGGGTTAAATCGCTCCCCACAGAAATAAGCATATCGCCTTTACCTATGAGTTGATCGGCGCCTTGGGCGTCTAAAATGGTTCGCGAATCTATTTTTGAGGTTACTCTAAAAGCTATTCTGGCCGGAAAATTGGCCTTAATTATTCCTGTAATAACATTAACCGACGGGCGTTGGGTGGCCACTATTAGGTGAATACCAATAGCGCGCGCCAGTTGTGCCAAACGGGCAATAGGTGTTTCTATTTCTTTACCGGCCGTCATTATTAAATCGGCAAACTCATCTATAACCAAAATAATATAAGGTAAAAACCGATGGCCGTTTTCGGGATTTAATTTGCGGGCTTTAAATTTTACATTGTACTCTTTTATATTACGGACAAAAGCATTTTTAAGCAAGTCGTAACGGGCATCCATCTCAATACACAAAGAATTTAAGGTATTTATCACTTTGGTTGTATCGGTAATAATGGCCTCTTCTGTATCGGGTAATTTAGCCAAATAATGACGTTCTATTTTGTTAAATAAAGTCAGTTCTACTTTTTTGGGATCGACCAAAATAAATTTAACTTCGGCCGGATGTTTTTTGTACAGTAAAGATGTTAAAACGGCATTTAATCCAACCGATTTGCCTTGTCCGGTAGCCCCGGCCATAAGCAAATGGGGCATTTTGACCAAATCGTACACAAAGGTTTCGTTAGAAATGGTTTTACCCAGGGCTATGGGTAGTTCCATTTGGGCTTTTTGGAATTTTTGTGACGACAAAACCGAACGCATTGATACAATGGTAGGTTTTTTATTGGGTACTTCAATTCCTA
The DNA here is from genome assembly GCA_964564475.1 of uncultured Flavobacteriaceae bacterium. Taxonomy (GTDB): domain Bacteria; phylum Bacteroidota; class Bacteroidia; order Flavobacteriales; family Flavobacteriaceae; genus CG1-02-35-72. The sequence continues at coordinate 11,706 of CAZMBM010000028.1, forward strand.
TAGTTCCTTTTCCGGGAATAGGAGCAATAATTCTGATGCCTAAGGCCGCCAATGACAAGGCGATATCGTCCTCAAGATTTTTAATTTTAGAAATTCTGATACCCGCATCGGGAACAATTTCATAAAGTGTAACAGTTGGCCCAATAGTGGCTTTTATACTGGCGATACCTATTTTGTAGTTGCTTAAGGTTTCTACAATCTTGTTTTTATTGAGTTCTAATTCTTCTTGATCTACGGTAATATTTTCGTTTTTGTACTCGATAAGCAAATCGAGGGTTGGAAACTTGTATTTGGCCAATTCTAAGGTGGGGTCAAATTCGCCAAAATCTTTAAGTAATTTATCCGACAGGTTTTCGACCAAAGTATCTTCGTCTTTTGGTTTTTCTATTTCAATTTCAACATCACTTTCAACTACTCTTTCTTTTAAGGGTATAGAAGGTTCTAAATCGACGGTTTTTAAGGGCTCTGTTATTTCTTCCGATGGGTTTTCTTCTACAACAGGCTCATGCTTTTTTTCTTCGTTAAAACTTGCGGTATTGGCTATTTCTTGTTGTTCTAACAATGTGTCTTGCAAAGCTTCTTTGGTAACTCTCTTTTTAGATTTTAAAAAGCTCGAAATACGCTCGGGTGTGAGTTTAAAGCGGATGGCCACATAAAAAACAGCACAAAAAATTAACAACAAAGCAATACCTGTATTGCCAATATAAATCTTTAAATAGTCATTTATTTCGTAACCAACAACACCCCCAAGCAATGGTTTTTTGGGAATTAAAAAACCAAATACCAGTGCATACCAAACCATTCCCAGTAACCCCCAAAACCACAGATTACTCAAACGTTTTAATGTGATATTTAGCATTAAACTGGCTCCTGCTAAAAACAGTAATACGGGAATATAAAAACTTGACAGGCCAAAACCCTTGTAGATAAAAAAATGAGCTACTACAGCACCTAGTTTACCCAAAAGGTTATGCGCCACACTGTTTTTATCGGCCAAGCTGTAAAGACTGCTTTGGTCTATACGCCAGTTAGAAAAATACGAAAAAAAAGCGGCGATTAAAAAGATTGAAACCAGCAATAAAAAAGAGCCCAGAATAACATACCATTGCCTGTTACTGAACAATTTAAAAAACGTAAAACGTTTTTCATTGCTTTGTTTAAAACGCGATTTCTTTTGTTTTGCCATTATGTGGGTTATTTCCTTTCAAAAATACTATAAAATAGTGTATTTGTTTAATAAAGGCCAAAAATTACAAAAACTTGGGCACATAGATTAAGGCTACTATGGCGACCTCTGCAAATAGTCCTACCAAAACCGCTCCGGCTCCGACATCTTTAATAGTCTTAATGGTTTTATGATGGTTGGGTTCAATATGATCGGCTAATTTTTCTATGGCCGTATTGAGGGCTTCGGCTACCATTATTAAACCTACGGCAAGAATCTGAAGACCCCATTGTGTGAGGGTTAAATCGTTAAAATAACCCAAAACCAAAAGAGCCACAGAGATACTTCCGTGAAACATAAAACTGTGTTCGGTTGTTACTAAAATCCAAAAGCCTCTACCGGCGTAAATAGTACTTTTTAATCGGCCAAGTATAAAACCGTCATCGGGTTTCATAAATTAAACGGCCTTTAAAGCGGCCTCATAATCGGGTTCGTCAACAATTTCGGGTACTTGTTGGTTGTAAGTTACAAAACCGTTTTCGTCAAGTACAATTACCACTCTTGAATGAAGGTGTGCTAAAGGGCCATCGCTAATTTCTAAACCGTAGTTTTTACCAAATTGTCCTGTGGCAAAATCGGATAAAGTAATGACATTATCAAGTCCTTCGGCGCCACAAAAACGTGCTTGTGCAAAGGGCAAATCTCTTGAAATGCACAATACTTTGGTGTTTTCTAAATCGGCGGCTGCTTTATTAAATTGACGTACAGAGGCGGCACAAGTACCGGTATCTAAACTGGGGAAAATATTTAATACAAGTTTAGATCCTTTATAATCGGCCAAGCTGACTTTTGATAAGTTAGCGGCGATGAGTGAAAAATCGGGGGCTTTTGTCCCTACTTGCGGGATGTTGCCAACGGTATGTATAGTGTTTCCTTTTAATGTAATTGTAGCCATAATATCTTTTTAATTATTAATAGTATTTTATTGTGTCTCAAAAGTACTAAAAAATAAAAACTCTTTGGCTTTCGCCAAAGAGTTTTTTAGTTAGTAGTAAGACTTCTTTAATTAGTTCTTAGAAAGATAGTTGGCCACACCATCGTGTGTTGCTTCGAGTCCTTCTTTTGAACTGTTCCAGTTAGCGGGGCAAGCCTCGCCATTTTCTTCGTTAAATTGTAAGGCATCAACCATTCTAATAGCTTCTTCTACATTACGACCTAGTGGTAAATCGTTAACCAATTGATGACGTACAATACCTTCTTTGTCTATTAAAAACAAACCGCGATAAGCAATAAGTTCGCCTGTGGCTACCATTTCGCCATCCTCATTCCAATCAAAATCGCCTGCTAAGACATCGTAATTCATAGAGATGGTTTTGTTAGTATCGGCAACTATTGGGTACGTAACTCCCTGAATGCCGCCTTCGGCTTTAGGTACTTGTAACCAGCCCCAATGCGATTGTTCTGTATCTGTTGATGCCGCTACAACAGCTACATTACGCTCTTGGAAACGTGCTAAATTTTCTTGAAATGCGTGTAATTCTGTGGGACATACAAATGTAAAATCTTTTGGATAAAAGAAAAGTACAACATACTTTTTACCCAAATATTGGTCTAATGAAAAATTTTCTACTATCTCGCCGCCATTTATCACGGCTTGTGCGTTAAATTGTGGTGCTTTTTTACCTACTAATACAGCCATTTTATTTATTATTTTAAGTTTATAGTGCAAATATAGTATCCTATTTACTATTAAACACATATCTTTATACACAATTTCTATTATGGTATAAATTTTGTTTATATTATAAAATATTAGCAATCTCTTAACAAGATTTTGCCTTAGATTTGTAAGAAATTTTTAAATGGATAAAAAAGGCGTTTTAGGATTTGTGTTGTGTGTGCTGTTTTTAGCAGCTACGCCTGTTGTTATGGCACAAACAAAAACAAAAAAAGACACCCTAAATAAAAAGAATCCTTTTTTAGACGATTCTAAAAAAACGCTTAATTTTTCTTTATCGGATAAAATATCTAAACTGCCAAAAGTTGTCGTTCCAAAAAGTACTAACTTTAGCTTTACACCCAACGACAAAAATTTTTACGACTATTTTAATCCGAAACCCAAACGCCGTTTTAGGGTAACAGCCCCACCCGCCAAAAAAGATATTTTAAAAATAAAATATTTTAACGGTAAAATGATTACAAACAGGCAGCCTAAAATTAAAAGCACTTACAGTTTGGGTACCTTTTATACTCCTACCAAATCGGTTAGAATAGAAGTCCGTGATTTTGGTTTAGAAGATGGCGATCGTATTAAAATTTACTTAAACGGCGAAGTTATTCAAAAGACTATTACCTTAAAAAACCGTTTTTATTTTATGAACATCCCTCTTAAAGAAGGGTTTAATACCCTTTCTATAAAAGCGCTCAACCAAGGTTATTCGGGTCCTAACACAGCAGAACTCGAAATATACGACGGCAGTGGTTCTTTAATAACCAAACACACTTGGAATATTAATACCGGACAGGTTGTCTCTACAGGTATTGTAAAAACCGAAAATTAATAAAATTACCTTTTAACTTTTGGAAAGTTTAAAACTTTCCAAAAGTTTGTTTTACAAATGAATGACCTCGTCGTAAGCGGCGGCTACAGCTTCCATAACCGCTTCGCTCATAGTAGGATGCGGGTGTATGGCTTTTAAAATCTCATGGCCGGTAGTTTCTAATTTACGGGCCACAACAGCTTCGGCAATCATATCGGTAACACCGGCACCAATCATATGACAACCCAACCATTCGCCGTATTTAGCGTCGAATATTACTTTGACAAAACCTTCGGGTGTGCCGGCCGCTTTGGCTTTTCCTGAAGCCGAAAAGGGAAATTTTCCTACTTTGATGCTATATCCTTTTTCTTTGGCTTGGGCTTCAGTAAGCCCTACACTGGCAATTTCAGGCGTGGCATAGGTACAGCCCGGAATGTTACCGTAATCTACCGGTTGTGTATCTAAACCCGCTAATTTTTCGACACAGGTAATCCCTTCGGCCGAAGCCACATGAGCCAAAGCGGGCCCCTGTACCACATCGCCAATGGCAAAATAACCCGGCATATTGGTTTGATAAAAAGCATTGACCAATATTTTATCGCGGTCGGTGGCAATACCCACATCTTCAAGTCCTATATTTTCTATATTCGATTTAATGCCCACAGCCGACAAAACAATATCGGCCTCTATGGTTTCTTCACCTTTTTTGGTTTTAACTTTGGCCACAACAGCTTTACCCGATGTATCGACAGATTCTACAGAGGCATTGGTCATAACTTTAATACCCGCTTTTTTAAACGAGCGTTCTAATTGTTTTGACACGTCAATATCTTCTACAGGTACCATGTTGGGTAAAAACTCGACTATGGTGACCTCTGTCCCCATAGTGTGATAAAAATAGGCAAACTCTACACCTATAGCGCCGGAACCCACAACTATCATTTTTTTAGGTTGTTTTGGCAAAGTTAAAGCCTGACGATAACCTATTACTTTTTTACCATCTTGCGGTAAGTTGGGCAATTCTTTTGAGCGTGCTCCTGTGGCAATTATGATGTTTTTGGCTTGGTATTCGGTTACTTTTGCATCGCTATCTGTCACTTCTACTTTGTGATTGGGTTTTACCTTAGCAAAGCCGTTAATGACATCAATTTTATTTTTTTTCATCAAAAATTGCACCCCTTTACTCATCCCGTCGGCCACGTTACGGCTACGTTTTATGACAGCATTAAAGTCTTTATCAATGGCTTCGGCTTTTAATCCGTAAGCTTCTACATGTTTTAAATAGTCGTAAACTTGGGCACTTTTTAAAAGGGCTTTTGTAGGAATACACCCCCAGTTTAAGCAAATACCTCCTAAATTTTCTTTTTCTACAACAGCCACTTTAAAACCTAATTGAGAGGCTCTTATAGCTGTTACATAGCCGCCCGGGCCACTTCCTATAATGATGATATCGTAATTCATATTGTGTGTGTTTTGATGCTTTATTTTAGAAGTGCAAAGTAAAGAAATATTTTGCTTTTAATACAGTTAATAGACAAGGAATATAAAGAGGAAAGAGCGGGAAGCCAATCTATTTGTCAGTATTCTAATGGTTGACACTAATCGAACTTTATGGCTTTAACGGGACTTATTTTAGTAACAATTACAGAAGGCACTAAAAGCATTAATACACAGAGTATTAAAGTGCCGATATTGAGTATTAAAATTTGAGAAACAGTAATATAAACAGGGACAGCATTGACGTAATAGGTCTCGGGATTTAAGCTGATAAATTCAAATTTATACTGTAAAAACAAGAGCGACAGCCCTATTAAATTCCCCCAAAACAAGCCTTTTAAAATAAGGTAAGCGGCATTGTACAAAAACACTTTTCTGATATGCCAATTGGCACTGCCCAAGGCTTTGAGTATGCCTATCATTTGGGTACGTTCTAAAATAAGGACGAGTAAAGCGGTAATCATATTGATACCGGCTATAAGAATCATAATAGCAATTATTACTGTTATATTGATATCGAAAAGGCTGAGCCACTCAAACAAAGCCGGATATTTATCGGTTATGCTTACCGTGTTAAGTGTAGAAGCCGTGGCGGCGTAAACAGCCCGACTCTTTTCTTTAAGGGTATCGTAATCGTCGAGAAGCACTTCGAATCCCCCTACTTTGTCTGTGCCCCATTTGTTAATTTTTTGAAGATGACGGATATCGCCAATAATATAATTTTCGTCAAAATCGGCGAAAGCCGTATTGTACAGGCCCACAATTTTTAAAACCCGTAAGTTGGGGGCTTTATTGGGATTGTTTTTTACAAAAAAAAGGTTAAATTTGTCGCCCAATTTAAGTCCCAATCTGTTGGCTATGGTTGTAGATATGAGCACATTATTAGACGGACGCTCGTCAAAACTTAACACCTGACCTGCTGTGATATAATTTTTAAAATAATCCCAATTGTAATCGGTTGATACCCCTTTAAACACAACCCCTTCAAAATCTTTTTCGGTACGGATAAGCCCGGCCTTAGTGGCAAAAACATGCACATTTTTTATGCCTGTTATATTTTTAAACGTGGGATAAAAATCTTGTTTTTGAGCAATGGGATTGACGGTTAATTGTGAGTTATTATTGTCGTAATTGGTAATTTGTAAATGTCCTTGAAAAGCGGCTATTTTTTCGCGTATCTTATGTTGTAAACCCACGCCGGTAGCCACCGAAATTAACATAACAACCATCCCTAAAGCAATGGCCACAATGGCAATTTTTATTATTGGTGCCGAAATGCTACTTTTACCTTGTTTAGAAAAGATGATGCGCTTGGCAATAAATAATTCGTAATTCAAAATTTAAATTCAGATTAATGCTCAAAAATACATATTTCTTTTTGGTTTTGTTTATCCTTTTCGGATTGATTTCTTGTAATAAAAACAGGCAAAAGCGTGATGATATTGCCCTTGTTACACATTCTTACAAATTAAAAATGCCCAAACCTGTTGTGGTTGGCGCCAACCGATTAGAGATTTATTTACCTTGGCTTAAGAATAAAAAAGTAGCTGTAGTGGCTAACCCCACCAGTATTATTTTTAAAAAAGGCGGTTATACCCATTTGGTTGATTCGCTTTTGAGTTTGGATATAGCTCTTACAAAAGTTTTTGCGCCCGAGCACGGTTTTCGCGGTCAAGCCGATGCCGGCGAACATGTTGCCAATGGTGTGGACAAGAAAACCGGACTGCCCATCATTTCGCTTTACGGCACAAACAGGAAACCCACAGTCTCTCAATTAAAAGATATTGAGGTGGTTGTTTTTGATATTCAAGATGTGGGGGTACGCTTTTACACTTATATATCGACTTTACATTATGTGATGGAAGCCTGTGCCGAGGCAGACATACCGCTTATTGTTTTAGATCGTCCCAATCCTAACGCCCATTATATTGACGGCCCTGTTTTAAAACCTCAATTTAAGAGTTTTGTAGGTATGCACAGTGTTCCTATAGTTTACGGTATGACTATTGGCGAGTACGCCCAAATGATAAACGGTGAAAAATGGCTGACAAAGGGTATAAAATGCCGTTTAAGTGTTGTAAAATTGCAACATTACACCCATAAAACAAGTTATAATTTACCTATAAGACCTTCGCCTAACTTACCCAATGCCAAGGCTGTAAACCTCTATCCCAGTTTGGCTCTTTTTGAAGGAACAAAAATAAGTTGCGGAAGGGGTACCGATTGGCCGTTTCAAATTTTTGGAGCGCCTTTTTTGCCTCGCGATAAATACCCTTTTACTTTTACACCCCGGTCTAAATTTGGCGCAAAATATCCTAAGTTTAAAGGAGAGTTGGTTTATGGATTGGATTTACGGAAATCTGAAAAACGCCATCGGATAAATTTAAAATGGCTTATAAATGCTTATAAAAACAGCCCTGATAAATCGCATTTTTTTAATAGTTTTTTTAATAAACTGGCCGGCAACAATATATTACAAAAACACATTGAACAGGGTATGACGCAAGGGATTATTAAAAAGTCTTGGCAAAAAGATTTAGAGGCTTTTAAGAAGGTGCGTAATAAGTATTTGATTTATAAAGATTAAATAAAGTTAGCCCGACAGTAAGGTATCATTCGCTTTTAAACAGATATGATGTTTTTATATTTTTAATTTTTAGGACTCATTTTAAGCTGTTCGACACTGTTTTTAATTATTTTTTTATTAAGTTTGGGTGTCTTTTTTACATTTATAATATTTTGACAGTTTCCTCAGGAAAAATACGCGTCGTTTTAAAGAAGGCTGTTCATAGAAAAGCCCTTAGATTACTGTTATTTTTTAGATATGACGATTTTATTATCGATAAAGTACGCCGTTTACCCGATGCTAAATGGAGCAAAACTTTGCATTGTTGGCACATACCTTTTAACGATGCAAACATCCGCAAGGTTAAACATGTTTTGGGCCCAAAAGTAAGCTTGATTATAGACCCAAGTGTTAAAGACAGCACAATAATTGTAAAAAATGTATTGCCTAAAAAACAGGTTTTAACCGCGACGGAAAAAGACTTTATAAAAGCGTATGAAAAATACCTTTACGGATTGCGTTTGAGCGACAGTACGGTACACACTTATTGCAGTTTTATAATGGATTTTGTGAGTTATAACAGCGGTAAGGCTTTAAATTCTTTGACAAATAGGGATGTTGAAAAGTTTGTAGAAGATGTGGTGGTGGTTAGGGCTTTGTCTATTAGTACACATCGGCAAATTGTGAGTGCTTTAAAACACTTTAGGGCTTTTGTTCCAGATTGTAAAATTACCGATTTGGCTTTAAAGCGTCCTTATAAGAGTAAAATACTGCCTACCGTTTTAAGTAAAGAAGAGGTTATTGATTTGTTGCGTTGTACGCGGAATTTAAAACATCGGGCTATTTTGGCCCTTATTTATTCGGCCGGTTTGCGCATAAGTGAGTTACTGGCTTTAAAATTAGAGGCGATAGATATAGACAGGCGTCAGGTAATTGTACGCAACAGCAAACACAGAAAAGACAGGCATGTTATATTGGCTGAGAGTTTTTTACCTTTATTAAACAATTATTTAGAAACCTATACTCCTGCTATTTATTTTGTTGAAGGGAAGCCGGGGGTGCCTTATGCTGCCGAAAGTATTAGGGCTTTTTTAAAGCGCAGTTGCCGTGCGGCCGGTATTGCTAAAAGGGTGACGCCCCACACTTTACGGCACAGTTATGCCACACATTTATTAGAAAACGGTACGGATATTAGATATATACAAGAGTTATTGGGTCATGCGCGTCCTGAGACGACAATGATTTACACACATGTAAGCAAAATGGATTTATTACGTATAGAGAGTCCGTTGGATTCGGCTCTTAAAGATTTGATGGAAGCGGATAAAAAGAAACAAAAACTTTTGTTATCCCGAAATTTAAACCGATAATTAGTTATATTTGTTGGGATATAACAAGTTGTGTGTAAGCTGAAAAAGGAAAAATTGAATAACTGAAATTATGATTGAAAAC
>CAZMBM010000029.1:0-20656 GCA_964564475.1 uncultured Flavobacteriaceae bacterium
ACAAATTAACGATGCCATTTCTAAACTGGAATACGCTTTTACAAATGCTCTAGACAAAATACTAAAAAACAAAAAACAATCTATTGCTGTACTAAAAGGAAATGGGGAGCTAAATGATATTTATTTAGACAGTTTCTTACGCCAATTGGTGGGTTCTTATAATTTGGCGCGATTTACCCTTGATTCGGTAGCTACAAATCCACAAAAAACTTTAAAAGAATTGCAGCAATACGACTTAGTTCTCATAGCCAAACCCACAGAAAGTTTTAGCGAAGCCGAAAAATTTACACTTGACCAGTACATTATGAATAAAGGCAAAACACTTTGGCTAATAGATAATGTTCAGGCCGATTTAGACAGTTTAAGCCAACTTCAAGGCGAAATGTTAGCCTACCCCAGAAAGCTTAATTTAACCGACATGCTCTTTAGCTACGGCATCCGTATAAATTACGAATTGGTAGCCGATTTATACAGTGCAAAAATACGCTTGGCCTCAGGAAAAATTGGCAATAAAACACAGTTTCAAAATTTTAATTGGCCTTATTACCCCCTTGTTACAAGTCGTAACACGCATCTCATTACAAAGAGTATCAGCCCGGTACAATTAAAATTCGTCACACCTATTGATACACTTAAAAACGGTATTACTAAAACCATTTTGCTACGAAGCTCTCTACTTAGTAAAAAACTGGGTACGCCCAGATTGATTAGTCTTGACGAAATTAACAATCAAAACACATCTGATTTTAACAAAGGCTCTCAAATCTTAGGAGTACTGCTCGAAGGAAGATTTAAATCGGCTTACAAAGACCGTGTAAAACCTTATAAAATTGCCGGTGTAAAAAATATCAGCCCACAAAATGCAATGCTAGTTATATCTGATGGTGACATGGCAGCCAACCAAGTTTACCAAAACAAACCGATAGATCTCAATACAAATTACTTAACAGGTGAGCATTTTGGTAATAAAGATTTTTTAGTCAATGCCGTTAATTATTTAACAGGAGCCAAAGGTGTACTAAAATTGCGCACCAAGACTTTAAAATTGCGTTTTTTAGATAAAAATAAAATCGTTGTAGAGGCCTCTTTTTGGAAAATACTCAATGTCGTAGCGCCTCTGGCGATTCTTCTCCTTTTCGGAATCAGTTTCAACTATTATAGAAAGTTAAAATACAGCCGTAAATTATAATGGATACTGATCAAAATATTTTCAAAAAGAATGCTCAAATTGTCACAGAACAACTTAACAATTATTTAAACGACAGTAAAAAAGGACGCCTTCATACACTTACACAAAATACACCTCAAAAAATTGCAGATGACTTAAATTTAGAAGCACTCATAAGAAAGGGTGCTCTTCTAAATGACGACTTTCCTGATTTCCTCAAAAAGTATTTAGAGAATACCCAACATTTACATCACCCCCATTATTTGGGTCATCAAGTGTCGGCGCCAAATATAGCCTCGAGTTTTGCAGACTACATACACGGTGTTATAAACAACCCTATGGCCGTTTACGAAATGGGGCCATCTGCAGCGACAATGGAAAAGATTGTTGTTAACTGGATGCTTGAAAAAATAGGTTGGTTTAAAGCATCTTCACTTATTGAAACCAATTTAAATAAATGTAAAGGAGCGGGCATTCTAACTCACGGAGGCTCTTTGGCAAACCTTACGGCTTTACTGGCGGCCAGAGCGCAATGTACTCCTGAGTCTTGGACACAGGGTACCCCACAAAACTTAGTTGTTTTAGCACCTAAAAATGCCCATTACTCAGTGGCCAAATCACTCGCTATTATGGGTATTGGCTATGACAGTGTAATAAGTATTGACACCGATGAAAACGAGGTGGTTATACCCGACTCTTTGAGAAAAACATACACAGACACACTACGACAAGGTAAGCGTATTATGGCCGTTGTAGCCAACGCTTGCGCCACAGGTACAGGCCTTTACGATCCGATTGAAGAAATGGCTGCCTTTTGTAATAGTCATAATTTATGGTTACATATTGACGGCGCTCATGGGGCTTCGGCATTGCTCTCAGAAAATAAAAACCAGTTGTTAAAAGGTGTTCATTTGGCCGATTCGTTGGTGTGGGATGCTCATAAAATGCTACAAACATCTGCTTTAAGTGCCGTAGTTTTATTTAAAAACCACAAACATCTGGCCCAAACCTTTAAACAAAAAGGCGACTACCTCTTTTTTGAAAAAGAAAACGTCGGTTTTGACCTCATGGGCAAAGCTATCGAGTGTACCAAAGCCCCTTTGGGAACAAAAATATTTATGGCTATTGCTTATAAAGGCGAAAAAGGCTTGGCTCATGATATTGACAGTAGTTTTAATAAAACTTTGACTTTTTATGAACTTATTACAACTCATAAAAATTTTGAATGTCCATACAAACCACAATCTAATATTTTGTGTTTTAGATATAAGCCTTTTACCGATAATGACGATTTACAACTAAAACTGCGCAACGAATTGGTCAAAAAAGGAAATTTCTACATAACGACAACAACCATTAATAACAAACGTTTTTTAAGAATCGCTGTGATGAATAATCAAACAGAAGCCACTCACATTAAAGCGCTTTTAAAAGAAATTGACGCTATAGCTAATAGTTTAATTTAGTAAGGGTTAGTTCATGTTACTTCGAGTAAAACCAGTTAGTATAGAGAAGTCTAATCTCAAAAATTTATCACTTAAACTGAGAAAATATATAACATGAATTAGCTTAATTTAATACTACCTTCTCTTTCTCTCCTGAAAATGTCTGCAATAAAATAGCAATTATCATAACCAAAGCACAGCCTAACAAATTAAGCCATAAATACGGCAATACATCAATGGTATATACTGTAATTACAATGGTTTGTGTGATAAGAGCGGCTACAAACACTGCGTTTCCTTTAACGTATTTTATAAAAAACGCCAGTAGAAAAATCCCCAACACATTGCCATAAAAAATAGAACCTATAATATTGACCAGTTGAATTAAATTGTCGAACAAATTAGCCACCGAAGCCACACCAATAGCTATTAGACCCCACATAATGGTAAAACCCTTTGTTGCGTTGACATAATGCTTGTCTGATTTAGATACTTTTACAGCCCGTTTGTATAAATCAAGAGCCGTCGTTGAGGCCAAGGCATTTAATTCCGAAGCCGTTGACGACATGGCAGCCGATAAAATTACCGCCAACAGCAAGCCAATTAAACCACGGGGTAAGTTCTCTAAAATAAAGTGTAAAAACACATAATCTTTGTCGTTTGTTTCTACCTTTTCATCGGCTTTAGCGATGAGTTTTCGCGCCGCTTTTCTGTTGTCTAAGTCGGCTATATTAAGGGCTTTTAAACGCTTAACTGCTTCGGTATTTTTATTGTTTTGAGCTATTTTAAATTGCAGGGTTTTGCGCTCATTTTCAATACCTTGATGTGTTTTTTCTAAAACCTTATAGTCTTCTGCATAAACCGAATTATAAACGGCTTCTGTAGCCGCCGGATTAAAGTTTAAAGGCGTGGGATTAAACTGGTAAAACACAAAAACCATAACCCCTACCAACAATATAAAAAATTGCATAGGCACTTTTAACAAACCGTTAAAAAGCAGGCCTAACTGGCTTTCTCTAACTGATTTTCCTGAAAGGTATCTTTGTACCTGACTTTGATCGGTTCCAAAATACGACAACATTAAAAAGGTGCCCCCTAAAATGCCCGTCCATACCGTATAACGATTGTTTAAATCGAATGAGAAGTCTAGAATTTCCATTTTACCACTGGCACCGGCTATTTTAAGGGCTTTAGTAAAACTAATATCTTGCGGTAAGTAATTTATGATGATAAAAAAGGCGGCAAACATGCCGGCAAAAATAATGGCCATTTGTTGTTTTTGGGTAACACTTACCGCTTTGGTACCACCCGAAACCGTGTAAATTATAACCAAAACACCAATGGTAACATTTAAAGTTAAAAGGTTCCAACCCAATACAGCCGATAAAATTATAGCCGGTGCAAAAATGGTAATCCCCGCCGATAAACCGCGCTGTACTAAAAATAAAATAGCCGTTAAACGACGTGTTTTTAAATCGAATCGTTTTTCTAAAAATTCATAAGCCGTATAGACTTTTAAACGGCTGTAAAGTGGAATAAAAACAACACATATAATTATCATAGCTATGGGCAACCCAAAATAAAACTGTACAAAGCCCATACCGCTGTTATAGGCTTGCCCCGGTGTAGATAAAAAGGTTATGGCACTGGCCTGTGTAGCCATTACAGACAAGCCTATAGTCCACCATTTGTCTTTGCTTCCCCCTTTTATAAAATCGTCAACATTTTTACTGCCACGTGTTTTATACGAACCGTAAACCACAATAAATAAAAGCGTCGAAATAAGTACTACCCAATCTAGTGTTTGCATAATTTAAGAGAATAAGCGCATTAAAACATAGAAAATCGCTATATAAACAATGTTGGCTACAGCAATTAAAACATACCACCGTTTAAAGTTTTGTGATTCTTTTTGAGTCATAAGATTTAGTTTTTAATAGTCTGTTCTTGTTGGTTTTTACCGATAGAAATTAAATTGGTAAACAGTTTATAAGCCCCCGGCACACCGGCCGGCAATTCTCTAAAAAATGACAAACCCGTATAAATAAAGTATCCTTTTTTGTATTTGGCAACCAAGAGACTTCCTTTTTTGGCTTTTTCGCCCGGATCGTGCATGCTTAAAAGAGGTTCGAAATGGGCATCCCATTTGTTGGGAAAATACAAACCGCGTTCTTGCACCCAACCGTCAAAATCTTTAGTACTTATTTTATTGGGATAGTTAAGTACTTCGTGATTGGGGTTTAAAATTGTCACTTCTGCATTTTCTAGCGTTACCCTGTCACGCGACAATTTTAATGGATAAGGTGATATATTGCTTACTTTTAATCTGGAATTAGTGTTATACTGTACTATCATCGTACCACCATTGGCTACATAATTGTGTAAAATACCTTGTTTGTGTTTAATATCTTCGTTGATATTAAAAGCCCGTACTCCAACAATAACAGCATCAAAATGAGATAAATTCTCGCGCGTTATGTCACCGTCTTTTAAAAGTATCACATTATAGCCTATTTGTTGTAAACTGTTGGGTACAAGATCGCCGGCACCCATTATGTAACCTATGCTTTGTCCTTGACGTTTGATTGAGAGGCGCACAAATTTTGTGTATTTTGTACCTGTTAGCAACTGTGCCGGTATATGATTATAGACGATATTTTGATAAGCATTGCTGTAAATCTTACCATCTTGCAAAGTAACAAGGGGTTTAACACTTAAAACACTTTCGCTTTTAGGAGGAACTACTTTAAAGATAAATTCTTTTTCGGTGCCTTTGTCGCTTATATCGAAAGGGATTGAATCTGGAGAGATTTGCCATGCGTCCTTTAAATCGAGTTTTAGCCAGCCCTTTACATGGTCTTTTCCTGCTTTTACTTTTACGGTAACGGTACGCGGATTTTCATCAGAAAAAATATAAACATCTTCACCAATATTGGCAAAAACGGGTGGGGCTATTTCAAATCGGCGATAAATCTCACCTCTTACGGGGTCGGTCTTTTTATACACCACATCGCTTGTCATAGTCAAACTGTAATTGTTTATTTTAATTACATAATAAAGCGTAATAGCCGGAGGTGTTTCGGGTAGGCCAATAAGACTTTTATCCGATACATTGTAAAGCCCCAAACGCGGTTTTTTGGTGAGCCAATAAGCCGTACTGTAGGCTGATTGGGCTGGAATGGTATATTTTTCTTTAAAATTCACAACTTTATTAAATGACAACTCTTTGTTGGGATTTTGTAAAGCTTTATAGCCTTTAACACCTATTGTTCTCAATACAACCGAGACTTGACTTCTATTAATAGCTTCGATATTTAAATTGATATTTGTATTGGGTGCTGTATAAAAATCAGAAGCCGTCGCCTCTAAAAATAAGCCGGCACAGGCCTGAATAATCTTGGTAACTTCATCTAATTTTAGCTGTTTCCAATAGCCATCGGGCAGATTAGAAATCAACTTATGAACTTTAAGTAGTTTTGAAATACTCTTTTCGGGATGTTCGAAATCAAACGACGTTTCAATATCTGACACCAAATAACCAATAGGTTTGCCGCCTTTTACACGTGACCAAGTTGTATTAATACCTCCAAAGATACTGTGTTTACTTGTAGGTTTACTGCCTTTTAGCCAGTCTAAGTATTCTATTTCGCTACCACGCACACCGCGTACGCCAAATCCTTGTGACTTATGCATAGTGCGGGCTTCGGCCGCCAATTCATTATTCGATTTTCCTTTTAAGGGATAATAAGCACCAATATCTATACTGTAAAGGTTTGTTTTATCGGCTTTATTAAAGTTTTCGCGACTGCCGTAAAATCGCCAATTTGTATTAAAAACTAAACGTTTGGGTTGCCAAGTATTAACATTTTTTAACTGTTTTGGAAAAGCCTTTTTATCAGCCGCCAGATTAAAAGCTTCGATAGATAAAATGGCTGAGGCCGTGTGATGCCCATGGGTACGTCCTGCTGACGCTACATTAAATCGGTTTATGATGACATCGGGTTTAAAGTTTCTAATAACCCAAACCACATCGTTCAAAATATTTTGTTTACCCCAAATGTCAAAAGTTTCGGTAGGATTTTTAGAGTAGCCAAAATCATTGGCACGCGTAAAAAACTGTTGGGCGCCGTCAATACGTCTGGCTGCCAATAATTCTTGCGTACGAATAACCCCCAGTCCTTCTCTAATTTCATTGCCGATAAGATTTTGACCGCCATCACCACGGGTTATGGCCAAATAAGCCGTGTTGGCATAAACCTTATTTGACAAATAATTTATGAGACCTGTATTTTCGTCATCGGGGTGTGCCGCCAGGTACAATACATTTCCTAAAAAATTGAGTTTTTTAATCGCTGTATAAATATCACCTGAAGTTGGTTTAACCGGTATTTGAGCAGATATTACAAAAGACCAAATAAGTGCAAGTAATAGTGCAGAAATGTATTTCCTCATTTTAAATTAGCAGTTAGTAAGCGAAACAAAACTAAATATTTTATAATTCAGCACTCTTTTATTTTACAATCTTAACAAAAGCTTAACTAAAATCCTCTTTTCTTTTAGGTTAATTTTGCGCCGTAGCATTAAATATGATATATTTGTCTTCTTAACTTAATTTTTTTTACCAAATGAAATTTATAGTATCTAGTTCGCAACTTTTTAAGCAACTTCAAGTACTGGGTGGGGTTATAAACAGCAATAATACCCTCCCTATTTTAGATAATTTTTTGTTTGAATTATCGGATAATTCCTTAAAAATATCGGCCTCAGATTTAGAAACGACTATGAGTGCCACACTTGATGTAGATACAGATGAAAGCGGTGCTATTGCAGTACCCGCTAAATTGTTATTAGATACTTTAAAAACATTTCCGGAACAACCACTTACTTTTGTTGTAGAAGATAACAATACTATTGAAATAAGTTCTGAAAGTGGTAAATACGCTTTGGCTTTTTCCGACGGCGAGGAGTTTCCAAAAGCTGTAAGTTTAGATACACCTAGCACGCTTGGTTTGGCCGGAGGTATATTAGCCACAGCCATTAACAAAACTATTTTTGCTGCCGGAAACGATGACTTACGCCCCGTTATGAGTGGCGTATTTTTTCAGTTTAGCCCCGAAGGTCTTACTTTTGTGGCCACAGATGCACACAAATTGGTTAAATACGAACGGACAGATATTACAGCCAACGAATCGGCTGAATTTATAATGCCGAAAAAACCATTAACTATCTTAAAAAATATTTTGTCAAATGTTGATGAAGATGAAGTTACGGTAGAATACAATGAAGCGAATGCTAAGTTTACTTTTAATAATATGGTTTTGGTATGCCGCCTCATTGACGGAAAATACCCTAATTACGAAGCCGTTATCCCAAAAGAAAACCCTAACAAACTCACTTTAGATCGCAATGCTTTTTTAAATTCAGTACGCCGCGTGTCTATCTTTTCGAGTAAAACAACCCATCAAATTCGTTTAAAAATGGCCGGTACCGAACTCAATATTTCTGCCGAAGACCTTGACTATTCTAACAAGGCTAACGAGCGCCTTATATGTAGCTACGAGGGCAATGATATGGAAATTGGTTTTAACTCGCGCTTTTTAGTAGAAATGTTGAGCAATCTCAATTCAGAAAATATTATGCTAGAGATGTCCCTGCCCAACCGCGCCGGTATTTTAACACCTTTAGACGATTTAGACGAAGGTGAAACCATTACCATGCTTGTGATGCCGGTTATGCTGAATAGTTAGACTTAAATAAATAACAATAATGATACGATGACTCAAAGTCATCGTATCATTAAAATATAAAGTCCGCTTTTTTAAGGCGGACTTTTTTTGTATCTTCACTCTGTGAACTTTTTAGCACACATCTATTTGTCTGATGACAACCCAAACCTACAAATTGGCAATTTTATAGCCGATTTTATAAAAGCTAACCGCTTTACACATTTGCCTATACCCATTCAGGAAGGTATATTTTTACACCGACAAATAGATGTTTTTACCGATGCACATCCCATTGTAAAACAGAGCAAACGTCGGTTACACAAAAGGTACAAGCACTACAGTGGTATTATAATAGATATTTTTTACGACCACTTTTTAGCTAAAAATTGGGCTGTTTACCACAATATACCTTTAGCCGATTACACACAATCGTTTTATAAATTACTCCTAAAAAATTCAGAATATTTACCTGTTCGGGTCAGTCAATTTCTCTCCTACTTAATAAAAGATAATTGGTTGCTTAACTACGCCTCTTTTGAAGGTATTGAAAAAACACTTATCGGGATGAACAAGCGTACCCTTCATAAATCGCATATGCATTTAGCCGTGGCCGATTTAAAATTAAACTACAGCGAATTAGAATCTGACTTTACCCAATTTTTCAAAAATTTACGTACCTTTTCTGCCGAAAAAATCAGACTCATCACAAATCAATAATCCCATTATAGAATGAAAAGAATTGCCATCCTCTTTTTAAGTGTACTTTTTGTAGTACAATGTACACAAGCCCCAAAAAAGCACCTAAGTAAAATAAAACGCGGTTTGATAACAGACAGTGCTATGGTGGTTTGTGCACGTCCCGAAGCTTCGGCTATTGGTATAAACATTATGAAGCAAGGCGGTAACGCCTTTGATGCTATGATTGCTACACATTTGGCCTTAGCAGTGGCCTATCCATTTGCCGGCAATATAGGTGGCGGTGGTTTTATGGTTTTTAGAACCAAAGACGGCCAGACCGGTGCTTTAGACTTTCGCGAAAAAGCTCCTTTGGCAGCGTCGAAAAACATGTACTTAGATAAAAATGGTAATGTTATTAAAGGGAAAAGCACTTTAGGAGCTATGTCTGTCGGTATTCCGGGCTCTGTTGCAGGGCTATTTGCCGTACATCAAAAATATGGTTCTCTGCCATTTACCAAACTCATTCAACCGGCCATAGACATCGCCAAAAAAGGCCTTGTGGTTACAAAAAAACAGGCTCGTAGTCTAAACCATTACAGACAATATTTTGCCAAGGCCAACGATCACACCATCTTTTTAGACAAAGAATGGCGCGAAGGCGATACCATAAAATATGTAAAATTAGCCGAAACCCTAGAGCGTATTCGCGATAAAGGCGAAGCCGGATTTTACAAAGGTAAAACAGCCGATATGCTGGTTAATTACGTCCAAAAATTAGGCGGTATTATTACAAAAAAAGATTTAAAATTGTATAAAGCCCAATGGCGCGATGCAATTGAATTTACCTATAAAGATTTAAAAATTATCTCTATGTCACCCCCTTCTAGCGGCGGTATTTGCGATGCCCAAATTTTTAAAGCCATAGAGCCTTACAACATAGCTTCGTTTGGCCATAATTCGGTTAAAGCCATCCAGCTGATAACCGAAGCCGAACGCCGTGCTTTTGCCGACCGTTCTTTTTATTTAGGCGATCCCGATTTTGTTAAAATTCCCGTTGACACATTGATATCTGCACACTATGCCCAACGCCGTATGGCCGATTTTTCTTGGGACAAGGCTACCCCGTCGTCTGAAGTTAAACACGGTTCCATTATTGGTTACGAAAGCGATGAAACCACTCATTACTCTATAGTTGACAAAATGGGCAATGCGGTAGCTGTTACCACGACTCTAAACGGTGCCTTTGGCTCTAAAGTTTTTGTCTCTGATGGGGGCTTCTTTTTAAATAACGAAATGGATGATTTTAGTTCGAAACCCGGTACACCCAATATGTTTGGACTAATTGGTGCCGAAGCCAATTCAATCCGTCCTCAAAAACGCATGTTGAGTTCTATGACGCCTACAGTTGTAGAAAAAGATGGTCAACTGTATATGGTTGTGGGCTCTCCCGGAGGTTCTACCATTATAACTTCGGTTATGCAAACCATTTTAAATGTTTACGAGTTTAAAATGGGCATGCAAGAAGCCGTTAATGCCCCGCGTTTTCACCACCAGTGGTTACCCGATGTGATTATTATGGAACCTAAAGGCTTTGACAGTATGAAAATTGCCAAACTCAAAGATAAAGGCTATCATATTAACCAAGGACGCACCCGTATTATTGGTAAAGTAGATGCTATTTTACGCTTGCCCAACGGCCAACTGGAAGGCGGTGCCGATTACCGAGGTGATGATAAAGCGACCGGATATTAAACACCTAATAACTTTTGGAAAGTTTTAAACTTTCCAAAAGTTATCAATTAAAGACAATGACAAAAAAAGATTTTTTTAGAATTATCATAAAGCTTTTTGGCTTGTATTCGGTTGTTATTACCCTATTCAAGTTTATTCCTACGTATTTTAGCTATGCTCTCTATAATTTTGACATTTCTACAATTCTCTTAGCACTTGGAGCGTCATTGATTAGTATTGCCTTTTTTATAGCGCTTCTTTTTTTCAGCGATAAAATAATTTACATCTTAAAATTAGATAAAGGTTTTGACGATAATTATATTAAAATTGGGAATCTAACCGACGTCCATATAGTTAAATCGGCCATTTTAATTTTGGGAGGATTACTTGTAATCGACAATTTTCCAACTTTTATAAACTACTGCTTCATTTATTTTAAAAACCATATTTCTTCTAAAGGAAGTAGTGATATAAGCCTTTTTCAACCGATAAAATACTTTGACTTTTTAATTAGTGCCACAAGCCTTTTAATTGGGTATTTAATGCTTAGCAATTATAATAGAATATCTAAATGGTTAATTGGTGGGGCTAAAAATTAGCCCGTAACTGTACCGTACCGGTATGAATAATCTTGGTATTTTCTGACTTACGTCCAAAATACCCTAAGTTAAAATCTAAATAGTTAGATATCTGCTTTTGCAGACTAAAATTCCACGTAAAATTGGTGCCCGGTTGCAAACCTTTTAACATCTGAAAAGCTACCGGACTGTTATTATCACCCTTAAAATTGTTTATAAACATTTCTACAGCACTCTGTATGGCCAATTTTTGTTTGCTATTATGCTGTAAATGGATTCCAATTTTATGAGTTTGCAAAGTTTCTAAACCCGCCTCTTTATTTTTATTGTTATCAAAAGTGTAATTAATATCGAAGCTGGTGCTTTTGTTATATAAATACGTCAATTTTGGCGTGAGCTTTATTTCGCTTAATTGGTAATTTCTGTTTACAAAGCTTTCGGTTGTATTTTTATTATCAACAATTGAATTATCAATATCTAACAGCCAGTATTTACTAAGTTTATGGGTAAAGAGTAATTGATGAATCCTAGAAAAACTTTGCTGACTGCCGGTTATTAAATTGGCAATATTATTGGCTTTGGTGTAAATATAAGTTGTAGAATAGTACTGGCGTCCTCTGTTAAAAAATAAACTATTTCGCAAACTGTATTTAAGACCAATTACAGCACTACTGTTAATGTCAAACGGGTTCAAATTAAAACTATTACCGGTTCGCAATTTATTATTTTCTATCAACACAAAAGTTTGATTAATAAAATGTGATACAGCTTTTTTAAACCCCGTTTTATTACGCCAACTACTAGGGTTTAAAACCAATGCCTGACTAAATTTGTTTAAATGTGTCTTTAAAAAAGTGACGTCGGGTAAAAAAAGGCGGACAAAATTGGCCTGATCTTTAAAAATTGCAATTTCAAATTCGTTTAACTCTTGAATACCATTGTTATTGTAATCTATCCATGTATAAAATCCTTGACCGTCATCAACGGCTATATAGGTAAATTCTTGTTGTGCCAAACTTCCTGAATTTGTCTCATACACAGTATTTAAACGCAACTTATTTTTAAACAAATTTTGCGAATAAACCACACGCGAATTTAGTGACACATCATTTTCTAAAAATATATTATCAACCCGTCTATAATTGGCAAACAGATTTAATTGTGCCGCTTTAGATTTTAAAAGTCGCGACTTCAAAAAATAGGTATTTGAACGGCTTACTTTTTGTAACGTGGCGTTACGAATACTATCGTTTTCTCTGATATTCACACCCAGTTTTACAAATACCTTTGTAGAATCACCCAGTCCCCAAAACACAGTGAGGTCTTTAAATTGCTGACTTTGATCTAAAAATAAATCGGTATTTGTATCTTTTTGTTTATTTGATTCTGCTTCGAATATGGCTCCTAACCACGTTTTTGAAAACTGTTTAACTATTTTTGAATTAAGCCTAAAAAAACGGCCTTTTTGAGTGGTCGATTCACTTTTTAAATAACTTGAATTTAGCGATGCCTTAAAATTATTATTATCTACTAAGATACCCAGTATATGGCTATTGGCCTTGAAATTTGTGCCAAAATTAAACGATTTGTAGGCGTATGAAAATTGTGTATTGTCCCGTTTTAAAAGCATTCCCAAATTTAACAGACTTTGAGCTCCCGCATCTGTAGTAAAATCTACATTCCAATCGCGGTTAAATTCAACGTTTCTAAACCTCTCAACCGTTTTAAAATTAGCTGAATTAAATTCGTAATCTAATTGAGAGGACCATTGCCATTTTTTATCAATTAAAATCTGACTGTAATTTAGCTTGGCAGCCACACCCTTGTTATCATTATCTTGTAGGGAAGAGAATAAATTTTTATCGAAATTACTAATAGCTATTTCCGATTTAATAGTTGTTTTTTCATTTGGCACAAACGATGAATTAACAACAGCCACCTGTAATTTATCTGGGGCTACCAGTTTAATAATGGGACTGTAATCACCTTGTAATATGTCGTTAACCGGAGGTACATATTCAAAAACACGTCCATTAATTGTACTTCGGGTTAGAATATAATTTCCTTTTTTAGATCCCACAAAACTAAAACGCACTTCAAAAAGTGAATCTAAAGGATTGCCTGAGACTTCAAAAATAGTTTGAGCCCCTATCTTAACTTTTTTGTACAAAACTTTATTGGCATCAAATGGTACAGACAGGGCCGATGGCACTAACATATTGGTATCGTTATCACCACTTTGAGCCAAAATAGCCTGTTGTTCATCTGTTAAACTCAATTGTACAGGTTGATTTTTGGCATCATTTTCATTATAAAAATAGGCGCCTAACTGCAATTTGTCATTATTGTAATTAAACGACTCATACGACACAAATCGTGTGAAATTTCTATCGGTAAATTGATATTCAATAACAATTCGCATATTGGCAGTAATAGGAAAGGTGCTGTTAAAAGTAATTTGAGCGGCATTATAATCGAGTACGTAATCGTTGTTTTCGCCGCGTTTTAAGGCCACGCCATTGACGTAAACCACTTCGCTACCCGCCACGATAAGTACAAATTCTTGACCGTTGGGCCCTTTAATTCTGTACGGCCCTTGATTGCTTTCTTGTCCGTTAAATTTATACTGATAAAAGCGCCCCTTTACCACGGCTCCCGAAGCTGTAGCCTTCATTTTATCCGGTTGTAATATAGCTTCAACAGCCAAACCTGACACTTTTTTTGTAAATTTTAGAAATTGAGTCGTCGTATTTTGTACATCTACATCACCCGCTTTTATACGCCATTTATCGGTAAACATTTCAATAAAGACACGGTCAAATTCGTTTAAGCGTTGTGTAAAACCCCCGTTTTGTAATGCCACATTATTATCTGTTATAGAAGCTCTCAGATTGACATCTTTTGAGAGTTTTCCCGAAATTTGCAAATCGAAATTAGAATTTAATCCCGTGTTTTGGTTATTGCCTAAATTGAGACTTCTAGAGATACTACCACTAGAATTTAAGCCTTCAAAAGGTTGGAAAGTTTTTGTTTTTTTAGCCTGTGTCAACCGGTAAGCCTTACTTAAATCTGAGGCATTGGGAACGATTAAATTGGTATCAAATTTTTTATAGGTTTTTGTCAAAAATTCGGGAAGTACATCGTAAAATACCCAAATTTTAGGATATTTTTTAGAGGATATAACTAAAAGCGATGTGCTAAAATCAATTTTATATTCTTTTTTAGAAATAATTTTTTTTGAATTATCTAAGATTTTAAAATTAAACGGACTGATACTGTAATTTTCTAGATAAATTGAATCTTTGACAAGACTTATATGCTTAATTTTTGAATTGGTGTTTGTTTTTTGCCCATACGATACAAGACCTGCAAAAAAAATCAAAATCAAAACACTTTTTTTCATACAAAAAGCTAACGTATAAAAAGCTAAATTAGTTTAAAACAGCGTTGTTTGGTGGGTATTCTGTTCGTGGTTCAGCAACCATTCTTTCCGCCATAAGCCTCCTGCATAACCTGTTAAACTGCCATCACTCCCTATAATTCTGTGACAGGGAATAATTATCCATAGTGGGTTAACCGCAGTGGCGCGGGCTACTGCTCTGATGGCTTGTTCATCACCAAATTGCCTAGATAATTCTAAATAGGTGAGTGTTTTGCCATAAGGTACTTCTTGTAACAATTGCCATACTTTTTTTTGAAACTTGGTTCCTTGTAGGTTTATTTTCAAGTCAAACTGTTTTAAATCACCATAAAAATAGGCTTTTAATTGTTTAATAGGTCCTGTTAAACTATCCGGAATAATCCTATCCACAAAATCAAAATCTTTATCGGTAATTATGACTGACTGCAACCCGTTTAAATTGGCTGTTAGTTCCGCTGTTCCAATAGGCGTTTTACAATAGGCTATACTATTAGACTTTAAAGACATCTTTTGAATTTTGAGTGGTTATTTTTGCTATTTCGCTAATAGGAAGCCCATAAATCAAGGCTAATTTTTCGGCAATCAGTTTTATATAACTACTCTCATTGCGTTTGCCGCGAAAAGGTGTAGGAGCCAAATAAGGGGCGTCTGTTTCTAAAACAATGTGTTCCAGAGGAATTTGGTTGATGAATTTATCTATTCTGCCATTCTTAAAAGTGAGTACGCCACCTATACCTAATTTCATATTGTACGAAATAGCTTTTTGAGCTTGCTCAAAAGTCCCTGTAAAACAATGAAAGATACCAAATAGGTTAGGACTTTTTTCTTCTTCTAAAATGGCGAAAATTTCATCAAAAGAGTCACGGCAATGTATAACAATGGGTCGTCTAAGTTGCTTGGCCCAAGTGATTTGTTTTCTAAAAGCTTTTTGTTGTTGGCTTAAGAAAGTTTTATCCCAGTACAAATCGATACCTATTTCACCTATGGCACAAAAAGGTCTTTTGTCCAAATATTTTTTAACTAAAGTCAGCTCTTTTTCAAAATTTTCTTTAACAGAAGTGGGATGCAAACCCATCATTAAGTGCATATTTTTATAATTATTTTCAAGGGCAAACATACTCTTGTGATAACTGCTGTCAATAGCGGGTATAAAAAACCGACTCACACTTGATTCAAGAGCACGTTTAATGACGGTATCTCTATCGGCATCAAATTGCGAACTGTACAAATGCGTATGTGTATCTGTTAAAATCATTTTAATGAATAACTATTTGTATTTTAAGGTAACATCCAACAAATATACTATTAAATTAAAGGCAAAATTAAGTTGAATTGTATAACTTTGACGTTCAATTTTTTTTAACTAAAATCAAATGAAAATTTACCATAATCCACGTTGTAGTAAGAGTCGTGAAGGACTTCAAATATTGAACGATTTACACAGAGATTTTGAAGTAATTGACTACTTAAAAAATCCACCAACCAAGGCCGAACTTCAACATATTTTAAAACTTTTGGGGTTTAAACCCATAGATTTGGTACGTAAAAACGAGGCTATTTGGAAGGAAAATTTTAAAGGGAAAGATTTATCTGACAGCGCTATAATACAAGCTATGATTGACTTCCCTAAACTTATCGAAAGACCCATCGTGATAAATAACGGCAAAGCTGTAGTAGGCAGACCTCCTCAAATAATCAAAACAATTATTTAGTTTTTTTAACAATATTCTACTGTTTTAGTAGGCTAAAAAATACCTATTTCCGCTATTTGTTTAAAAGGATTTTTTTTTTAGATTGGCGCAAACCAATATCTAAATGAAATACCTTGTTTTGTGCCTGCCTTTTTTAATGGCATTTGGCGTTTTAAATGCACAAAAAAAATCCTCAAAAAAGATTGTTCTAACGGGGAAAGTTATCGAGTTTTCTACTAAAAAACCCTTAGAGTATGCCAGCATTTTTTTAGAAAATAATGCAAACAGTACGAGTTTGGGAACAACGACCAATAAAAGGGGTAAGTTTAGCTTAAACGTACCTGTGGGCACTTATAAAATCACCGCAAGCTTTCTCTCATTTAAAACCTATACTGTTACTAAAAATCTTACCAAAAACACAGATTTGGGAACAATAATTCTGCGCTTAATTGTAGATAAGCTTGATGAAGTTGAATTAAATTACATCAAAGATGTCGTCGAATTTAAGTTGGAGAAAAAGATTTACAACGTCTCTAAAGACATCGTCAATGCGGGGGGTACAGCCCTTACGGTTTTAGACAATGCGCCTTATGTAACTGTAGGTGCTGATAATTCTGTGAGTATAAGAAATAACAGCAATATTCAAATACTAATAAACGGTAAACCTTCGGGAATAGTAGATGGCGATATGGGTAACTTAACAGCTATTCCGGCCAATTCAATTGATAAGGTAGAAGTAATTACCGCTAAATCGGCTAAGTACGATGCCGAAGGCAGTGGCGGTATCATAAATATCGTCCTCAAAAAAGGAAAAGGCTTGGGGCTTAACACCTCAATTGAAACCCATGTGGGTATGCCCGATGACGATGGGCTATCGGCCAATGTTAATTACAAATCAAAATTTGTAAATTTCTTTTCTACAACGGGGTACAATCACAGTAGTAATCCCGAAAGAGTATTGATAAAGCAACAGTTTTTAAATCAGAGTTTGGCTACAACAGGCTTTTTTGACGAAAGAGACAAAACCACAAAGCAAGCCAACTCTTTTCTAACAAATTTTGGCGCCGACTTTTATTTAAATAAAAAAACCACCTTGACGGCTTCTGTTATGTTTAAAACTCGTGATAAAAACTACAACACCACAAGTGTCTTAAATGATTTTGACGCAAACAATGTTCTATTTAAAACATCCAACAGAAAAGAAGATAACGATAACAATGTTGACCGTAGCGAGTACACACTTAGTTTGGTTCGTGACTTAAAAAAAGAAGGCGAAAATATTTCAATAGACTTTAAATACAATCACGCTAAAGCCAGCGCCTTAGGTCTGATTTTAGAAAAAAATACTTTTCCAACAGCTCCCGATAAAATACAAAAATCTGTAAAAGATCAAAAACTGGACACCTATTTAGTCCAAGCTGACTACACTTTACCTGTTGGAAAAAATTCGCAAATAGAAACAGGTTTAAAAACAGCTGTAAGAAATTATAATAACGATTATAATGTGAGTGAATTAGACAATGCTACCAATGTTTTTAATGTCATTGGCGGCTTTGACGACACCATAACATACGACGAAACCATTAATGCCGCTTATCTGCAATTATCAAGTTACAATACTTGGTCTTATTCTCTAGGACTCAGGGTAGAAAACACAAATATTAATATAGGCTTGGTCAATTCTAACACAAATAATTCTAAAAAATATACCGATATTTTCCCAACAGCCAGTTTAAGTTATAAATTTAAAGACAGAAGTACTATAGACCTCAGTTACAGCAGGAGTGTAGACCGTCCCAGTTTGCGCAATATAAATCCCTTCATAACCTTTTCTAACGAGCGTTTTCAAACAGTGGGAAACATAGACTTAGACCCGTATTATACAGACTTTGTTGAGTTAAGTTATTATAAAAAATTTAGTTCTGTACGTTTGGGTACAGCTCTTTATTATTCTTACTCTAAAGATTTGTTGACATATATTCTGGAAAAAACTGACTTAACCACCAGCGATGGCTTTACAATTTACAAACGCCTACCTATAAATAATGGTAATTATTCAATTTGGGGAGGCGATTTAAATATAACCTACTACCCTATTAAACGCATCCGCCTAAGAGCCGATTCTTCGTTTTTTGGTCTAGATATCAGTAAAACAATAGATGGTTTATATGACACTGTCGATTTTAGATGGTACACTAACTTGTCATCATTAATTACCTTTAAGAATGGTTTAAAATTTCAAATAAAATACAATTACCAATCTACTTTTAGCATTGGAATTATCGAATTAAAACCCGTTCAATATGCGTCAATAGCTTTTAGTAAAGAAGTTTTGAACAAACAAGCCACACTAACATTTAGGCTTAACGATATTTTTGAATCGCGTAGAGATAATTTATTTTCTGAAGAGGCCTTTACTTTAAGCCAACGTAAAGTACAATACAACGACCGTCAATTTTTACTATCGTTTACATACAGAATAAAACAAAAGAAACGTCGCGATAAGCACAACCGATTCTATGATATTGATGCAGATGATTTCAAATAAAAAAAGTAGCAAAGCTACTTTTTTAAGGAATTATTTAATTTTAAAATTTATTTTTTAGCTTTTTTAGCAGCGCGGCGCTCTTTCCATCTTTCTGCCAAGTTACCCATTAACCAATAAGGTACAACAAACGACATTAAGAATAACATCAACCAAAAACCGGCAGTAAAAATAAATAAAAAGACGAGTAAACCTAAAAACTGTTGAAATTCCATAGTATTGTTGTATTTAAAACTTTTGCCAAAAATAAATTATAATTTTTGTTTACACAAAAAAATAGCCATAATTATTTATTTAATTTTCAACAAACTACTACTTCTAAAATAAGTACTTTTTTTTAACAAATCTTTAACCCTATCCGTGTTAAACGTTCTTATTTTTGTGCAGCCAATATCAAAGGCCTTAACGTCTAACTAACTAAACCAATAAGCACTGAAAGTGCGTAGGTTCATACAGAAAAAGAATGAAATTCTTACTCAAAAATTACAATATTTTTATCCGAATTAGAAGGATTATTATGTTGTTTAAGATATTTTTGTATCATATCATCCGTTATATTTCCCGTACTCCATACACCGTATCCCATTGCACAAAAATGACTTCTCCAATATCTTTTACCAGGTTCCGGATATTCTTTTTGAAGTCGTTTAGATGTACAATCCTACCGCTGTTTAACTATATCTTTAATACTTTAAGACTCGACGGTATTCTATGTAGAAATATATATAATCTTTACCTATTACGCCCTTTTGGATTTTATAATGATACTTTGTTACAAAAAAAAATGGTTGAAAAGTATAGAAACCGTTTAACCATTTCACCTCTGTTCTTTTATAAATCAAAGTCAATAAAATGTGTAGCAACTGAAAGTCTTGAATTAAAAGTGCATAATTTCAACTAACAAATATAACCGATGAAATATATTTTAAGTGCTCTTCTTATTTTGGGGAGTTTAACCCTTTTCTCTCAACAAAGGTTTGTTTCTCAAAAGCTTACTTTAACCGGGAAGATAACAGAAAAAAGCACTTCTGCGGCTTTAGAATATGCCACAATAGTCCTAGAAAACGTCAAAACAAAAAAATTGGCGGGAGGCATAACAAATGAGCAAGGTGAATTTTCTGTTGAAACACAACCCGGCATTTACAATATAAGATTCGAATTTATTGGTTTTAAAAAAATTGTTTTAAAAAATCAAAAAATATTTAAAGACAGAGACTTTGGCCTTATAACCTTAGAAGCAGACGCTCATAGCTTAGATGAAGTAGAAATTATTGCCGAAAAAAGCACCGTAGAAATAAAACTCGACAAAAAAATATACAACGTAGGTAAAGATATGACGGTTAAAGGCGGTACTGCCTCAGACGTTTTAGAGAATGTGCCTTCTGTAACCGTTGACCAAAATGGCACTATTAGCCTACGCGGAAATGATAACGTGACAATATTTATAAACGGAAAACCTTCGGCACTGGCAGGATTTAACGGATCTGACGCCTTGCGCCAATTACCGGCCGAAGCCATTGAAAAAGTTGAAGTCATTACCAGTCCCTCGGCACGTTATTCTGCCGAAGGAACCGGTGGTATTTTAAATATTATTTTAAGACGTTCTAAACTCTCCGGCTTTAACGGTTCAACCCAACTTACTTTAGGTAATCCGGATAGAATTGGATTTAATC